>DATBQC010000195.1:0-5835 GCA_036561065.1 Methylobacter sp.
ACATACGCAACGCCAATGTCAAACAGGTGTTAAACCAGCCGCCGCCATCTCACCCGTTGTTTTCCCAAGTCCGCGTTGCGCCAAAAAATAAGACCGATTTAAGAATTGTGGTCGATTTAAAAAGAGAGATTAGCCCCAAAAGCATGTCATTAAGAACCAATAGCATGGATGGGCATCGCTTGGTTATTGAGTTATTGGGCAAAGCCCCGGATAAATATGCAAAGGTTGAGGATAGGGCAGAGACTAAAACAACTGCCGACAAAATGGCTGCTGTCAAAGCGACGGAGAGCCAAAAAACTGTAGAAAAAACCGTTAAAGAGATCCAACCGGTTGCAGTTAAAAAGAGTGCGTCCACTCCGGCTGTACCAACAAAAGTTGCCAAACGAGACAAAGGCATCATCGTTGCGGTTGATGCCGGTCACGGCGGCGACGATCCCGGCGCTCACGGACAAAACGGCACCGAGGAAAAAAGGATTACGCTGGCGATTGCTAAAAAACTGGCAGATTTAATCAACAAACAGCCGGGCATGAAGGCCGTCATGGTTCGCAAGGGCGATTATTTCGTGGATCTTAGAAAAAGAATGCAAATTGCCAGGGCGGCGAAGGCCGATTTATTTATCTCAATTCATGCTGACGCCTTCCAGAACTCAACCGTCAAAGGCGCTTCAGTGTTCACCTTGTCTGAAAAAGGCGCAACCAGTGAAGCCGCGCGATGGCTGGCAGACAGTGAAAACGCCTCCGACCTGGTTGGCGGCGTCAGTCTGAACGATAAAGAAGATGTGTTGGCCTCCGTATTGCTGGATTTGTCGCAAACAGCGACCCAAGATGCCAGCGTCAATGTAGCGAGAAAGGTGCTGAAAAATTTTGAAAGCCTGGGTGAATTGCATTACGCCTCGGTGCAAAAGGCCGGATTTCTGGTGTTGAAATCACCCGATGTTCCGTCTATTTTGGTAGAAACCGCGTTTATCTCCAATCCGTCGGAAGAGCTCAAATTGGTCAATACCGTGCATCAATCGAAAATAGCGTTGGCTATTTTTAATGGCGTACACAGCTATTTCAGTAAAGATATTACTGAGGAAAGCAGAGTGGCGGCTTTGGATATGTGATTTTAAGACTCATGGCAAAAGGCAAAAGACGACCAAAGCCAGCTTTGGACTCCCGATAGCAAAGATGCCGGAGTTCAAAGCTAGCTTTGAACTGTTAAGCTTTATGGCCTAGATTGCCGCCGTCTTATCAAGGAACTGTGAAAAATAACCCCCAGTCATATAAAATACGCGTTTTGCTTTAGGTCGGCTGATGCGTATCCATTCACTCCCCACACAACTGGTTAACCAGATTGCCGCAGGCGAAGTGGTCGAAAGACCCTCATCCGTGGTTAAAGAACTGGTTGAAAATTGTTTTGACGCGGGAGCCAGTCAAGTCGTTATCGACATCGAGCAGGGCGGCGCACGGCTGATTAAAATCAGGGATAACGGTTGCGGCATCGTCAAAGAAGACTTACCGCTGGCCTTGTCCCGCCATGCGACCAGCAAGATCGCCAGCCTAAAAGACCTGGAACAGGTGGTCAGCATGGGCTTTCGCGGCGAGGCCTTGCCCAGTATCAGCTCGGTATCAAGGCTCACGCTGATCTCACGCATCAGCGACGCCGATTGCGCCTGGAAGGTCAATGCCGACGGCACCGAGCAGAATTTCGACCCGCAACCCGACCCGCATCCGCAAGGCACCACCGTCGATGTGCGCGACCTGTTTTACAACACCCCGGCCCGGCGCAAGTTTTTAAAAACCGAAAAAACCGAATTCGCCCACATAGAAACGCTGATCAAACGCATGGCATTGAGCCGGTTCGACATGGGCTTTACCCTGTCGCACAATCAAAAGGAAATACTCAACCTGAAACCGGCAGCAACGGATAGCGAGCAGGAGCAACGGATCGCCGGTATTTGCGGCTCAGCCTTCATCGAAAACTCGGTAAAAATCGACTTTGCGGCATCGGGTCTGCAACTAACCGGCTGGGTCGGCTTGCCGACTTTTTCCCGCAGCCAGCAGGACATGCAGTTTTTCTATGTCAACGGCAGGTTGGTCAGGGACAAGCTGGTAAGCCATGCCGTCAAACAGGCATATCAGGATGTGTTGTTTCATGGGCGGCATCCGGTTTTCGTCCTGTACCTGACGCTCGATCCCACGCTGGTCGATGTCAACGCCCATCCGGCAAAGCTGGAAGTCAGGTTCAGGGAAGGGCGGCTGGTGCATGATTTTCTGTTCTCTGCACTGCATCGGTCATTGGCTAATTTAAGGCCGGGGAATGACAATCGACCTAATGTAGGTTGGGTTAGCGATAGCGTAACCCAACAATCGGAGTCCGCACCATCATCGCAAACACAACCCGTCTTGGATGCCAATCCAAACAATATAGCTTGGCAAAACGATAGCGTAACCCAACACACAAAGCCCCATTTCGACACTAAACCGACCTACAGACCGCCACAGCAAGCATCGCTGCCGCTGCATGTAGAAGAAGCCATCCAAGCCTATGCCTCGCTGTATCCGAAACCCGAGCCGATAGCCCAAGTAACTGAGCCAACCCAAGCGGAAGCAAGGCCGCTAGGCCACGCCATCGCCCACCTGCACAACATCTACATCCTGTCGGAAACTCCCACCGGCATCATTCTAGTCGATGCTCATGCCGCGCACGAGCGGGTCACCTACGAGCGCTTAAAACAGCAATACCAAAACGGCGCGGTGCCCAGCCAGCCATTACTGTTGCCGATTAAAATAACCGTCAGCGCAGCCGAAGCGGACTTGGCCGAAGACGAGCATGGATTCTTCCAGGCAATGGGTTTTGAAATCAACCGATCCGGCCCGGAAACCATCGTGCTGCGCTCAATTCCCGTTTTACTGGGCAATACCGACATGGAAATCCTGATTCGCGACGTGCTGGCCGATCTGACCGAACACGGCATGAGCCAGCGTATCCAGGAAAAATCCAACGAAATCTTAGCCAAGGCCGCCTGCCATGGCTCCGTACGCGCACACCGCCGCCTGACCGTCGACGAAATGAACGCCCTGCTGCGGGACATGGAGCAAACCGAAAGAATAGGCCAATGCAATCACGGCAGACCGACCTGGGTGGAACTATCGACTAATGATCTCGATAAATTCTTTTTGCGCGGCCAATAAATTCATACACCGTAGGGGCGATCCGACGGGTCGCCCACATCCAACCAGCCCAAATCATGAAAATTCAACCCAATCCTCCCGCCATTTTCCTGATGGGCCCAACCGCCTCAGGGAAAACCGCGCTATCCGTGCAACTCGCCCAGGCGCTTAACGGCGAAATCATCAGCGTCGATTCCGCGCTGGTATTTAAAGGCATGGACATCGGCACCGCCAAGCCCACGCTGGAAGAACGGGGCGGCATCCCGCATCACTTGATCGACATACTCGACCCTGCCGAATCCTACTCCACCGGCCAGTTCAGGAAACAGGCGCTGGCCTTGATGGGGGACATAACCCGGCGCGGCAAAATCCCGATACTGGTCGGCGGCACCATGCTGTATTTTAACGTCTTGAACAGCGGCCTTGCGGTGCTGCCCGAAGCCGACCCGGACATCCGGGCCAAACTCGACCGGGACTTGGAACAACTGGGCAAAGAAGCCCTGCACAGCCGACTGGCCGAGATCGATCCCGAATCGGCGGCGAGAATCCACCCCAACGACCCGCAACGCGTTCAACGCGCGCTGGAAGTCTACGAAATCAGCGGCAAACCGCTAACGTCTTTTTTCACCGAAGCCCAGGCGCAAGACATTCCCTATCAAAGAATAAAACTGATTATCGCCCCGCAAGACCGGGTCATCCTGCACGACATCATCGCCCGGCGCTTTAAACAAATGCTGGAGCAGGGCTTTATCGACGAAGTGGCTGCGCTGTATCAACGCGGCGATCTGACCGAAAAAATGCCCTCGATCCGAGCCGTCGGTTATCGGCAGGCTTGGTCGTATTTGCAAGGCGAATACGACCTTGAAACCATGACCGAAAAAGCCATCGTCGCCACCCGGCAACTGGCCAAGCGCCAGTTTACCTGGCTGCGCCGGGAAACCGATGCGGCAAACTTCCAGACCGGTCAGCAGGATTTATTGGCAAAAGTGTTGGCGGAAATTGATAACAAGCTTAGAAGCATGCATGAACATGTGTAGGGGCGAATTCATTCGCCCTGGGCGGATAATCCGCCCCTACACAGGAACCAACACGCCAAGCAGTAATTCTGGGTACAATAGGCGTTAGCCTATTTGGTGGTGATTTTTTGGGTGAGCTTATATTGTCGCATCTGTTTGTACGTCATGTTGCTGTAACGTTGGCTTAATAAAAACAAATAATTAGATCATTTTATGAAGAATATACGACAACACAAATTTATTATACGACAATTGGTGTCGTATATATTACGTTAGCCCTCATCATCATGGCGCGCACGAAGTCTATTTCCTTAACATTGAGGGGATTCGAACTCACTCCCGAGGAGGTCGAAAGGCTTGTGGGAGTGAAGGCCACGAGTCTCTTGCACAAGGGCGCGCCGGTGAAGCCGGGGGTCAAGACACTTGCGGTGAGGCATGCGGCGAAATTTGAACTTGGTTTCCCGGCGGAAACAGCATTGTTCGAAATGGTTCCAGCAATCATGGCTCACCTCGGTGGGGTAGAGCATTTGATCGGCGTCCGCGAGAAGGTGGCGCCCGAATTCATTGAAGTTGATTTACTTCTGCACGTTCGGAATTCGGAGGAACAGGAGGGTGGCTTTATTGATACAGAATCGTTGGCAGCGCTTTCCCGCCTTCGCGCGACATTGTCCCTAAGTTTCCCTTGAAGGGGAAAGCATGAGGGCTAACCCTACGTTCGAGGCGCCTGCGCGAAAAGCCGCGCAGGCGCCTCAACTTCATGTTAGATTTCACAAGGATTTCCCATGCCCAAATTTGTCGCCGTAATACTCATGCTTGGCCTGACCTCAAATGTTTGTTTAGCCGGTGAAGGTGAGGATCAAGCAAATTCGTTCGCTAACATTTACGCATCGCTTTGTCTGAAAAACTTGTCAAATCTTGAGGCTCTTCGAGAAAAACTGAAGCGCATGCCAAAGCTTCCTCCAGAGAAGGCCGCAATATTCCTGGCCGGAAATCCCGGCGACGCTTGGCCGGTTCCCGACAAACATGGAATGTTTGTGCTTGCCCTTCCTAGTGGCAAGAACCTCTGCGCTGTGCATGTCCGCAGGGCAAACACGGAGGCGGCAATGAAGTTGTTCACTGGTCTGGTTGCAAATGCACCATCTCCACTGATCGCCAAGCAAGTAAGAAACGAGCAAGCGCAAACCACTGCAAATGGTCAAACTCAAACCATCTCCTACGAGTGGTCAGTTCCAAATGCAGAGAGAAAGATGTTGTTCACTCTAACCACAGCCTCTTCGGAGAACGCACAACTTCAAGTGCTCGGCTCTGCGGCAATCGTGGGGCAGTGAAATCTAACATGGCGCTCAACCGGAGCGCGGTTATAATCCGGTTTTGTTTTTTCAGCTTTCCGTGCCGCGCCCGGTTAGCTTTACGTTAGAACTTTCGGTGAGTTCATTTATGGAAAAAGAAAAAAGCCAAAGAATGAAAACCGCATTTGAGTTCGTGGGACGAGCACATGTCCCATCCGAATGGCGGCAAAGCGACTATGACTATGACATTGAGACCCTTGCCAATCTCACAAAATCAGTGCATAGGATGGGCTGAGGTACGAAGCCCATCAACAATTGCGAACGATGGGCTTCCTGCGTCAGCCCATCCTATACTCGTATCTTCGTGGTGAAAA
>DATBQC010000196.1:0-15907 GCA_036561065.1 Methylobacter sp.
AAAGGCACAAGAGAAGGCGAACAACGACCGAATCTCCCGGCTCTACGCGACCGGATGTCATGGCGTCCAGATCTCTATCTGGGACATGAGCGGGGTCTTGAAGGTCGGGCACGAGGGAATCGCCGCGGGACTCGATGACGATGCACTTCGGGCAAAGATCGTCGCACATGTCGAAACTATCCGTATGAACTAGACTCATGGTATGGCAGGAGATCGGATGAATCCTGCCATACCTTTTTCATGTCGCATTACTTAACTGGTAGAAAGAAACATTCTTGGGTCTCTCAAAAGGGAGATCCGGATGTGAATCTTATTTGCAAAAAATGTGGGATGCAGCAGTTGCCTTGCGTTCAGGGAGTTCGTGTCAATCGTTCATACTTCTATCGGAAGAATCCTGAATCTCCGTGGTTCCGATCTCCAAAAGTACCACTTTGTGCACGGCCAGAAGTAAGTGATGGCGTTCATCCAGTACGGTAGAAGGAACCGAAAAGAGCCGCCCATGCTCCTCTTGCCGCCAGGATCAGCAAGACCGGGTATGGGCGGTTCGTCCAATCCGCCAAATTGTCTATGAAGAAGACGCCATATGCACATGCGTCCGAGCTCTCACGAGAACTTGGACTTACGCTATCAAACAGGGAAGTCTTAGCGGTAGCGGCGGTATATAAAGATTCGGAGGAGGAATATGCACGCCTTCTCCGTGCCGGAAAACCGGCAGTCATTTCAGAACTCACCGAAGCTGGGATCTATCAACCCCGATCATCCGTCGGCAACGAGAGACCGCCCCGTCTCTGATCCTCCTTACGAGAAAGACGGGGCGGTCTCCGAACGTTCAGACGCAATAGCTTGTGATGGTAACCGGCTCGTCGAGATCGCCGCCTGTGCCGTGTACGTCGAGAGCATCCTCGTAGGGCGTAAGCACGACATAACAGCTCTTACCGTTTAGGTTCCCTGCGTTAGCGTAGGTGTTGACATCGATGGTTTCGATGCCGGAAAGCCATGCGTTCATGGGATGGCCGATAGCGATCTCCACCTCTGCGCCATGATCTGCCTTTATCTGCTCGAGCTTTGCGATGAAATCCTGGATCGTCATGTCTTCGGATATATGAAAAGAGTCCTGATCTACGTGGATCCTTTGATCTGTTCTGAGAGCGGAGATCCTCCCATCCCCACGATATCGGTGGTTGGAGGTCACGACAAATGAACAAGCTCAACATCACGGTTCTCTCGGCTCTCGCTCTCTTCGGCGTTGCTTTCCCGGTCTCGGTCGCTCTCGCCAATCGGCCGGAGAAGGTGGAGATCCCGGCCGTCATTGGTGACGCGCAAATCGGTCCCGTGACGGTCGTCGAGGAGCTCCCGGGCACTTCGGAGGTCGTTCTCGACGAGGTGAACCTCACGGCCTCGGCCCCCACCCATGCCGCGAAGAAGACCCAGAAAGCCCAGCACGTCCAGTCGTGCCGTGGCTATACGCTGGAGCAGCAAGGCCGACCGGATCACCAGATGGTCCGCATCTGCGAGTGAGTTCGGTCGGCTGAGAACAGCCAAGGACGGGAGATCTCCCGTCCTTGGCTGTAAAAATACCTGGAGGTTGAGCCAAATGAACCAAAATAAGAAGCTCGATCAGTGGTATTATGACGTCGCTCGGGAATGGGTCAACGAAAACTATCCCGAACTGCCGGAGGATAAACACGACGCAAAAGTCGAAGAAGCGGCGCAGGATATTTATGCGCTGGACCATGCCAGCGAGATAGAGGTTGATCCTCTCGTAAATAAATTGCACTCCTTCATACCAATCGTCGGAGGTTGACGAAAATGGGAAAGCTAAATCCGCTTCATTGGGTGTGCATCTTCGCGGTTCTTCAGGTCTTCCTGCTCGCCCTGGTGTTCTCGTGATCTTCAACACGATGAGCCACGGGGAAATGCCGACCCATGAGGAGTATGATGAAGCGTGGTCCCAAACGGTAGAAGGATCCACGTTCAGATTCGGCAACGATCCTCGACTTGGCAGCTGCGAGCTCACTCAAGAAGAGCTCTGGACAGAGCTCAATAAGGCTAACGACGAGTATGCGGATCTGCTCGGCGGTATGGAGACAGAAGACCCGGAAGTGGTAGGGAGCTGGCTTTCCAGCGTCCTTTTCTGTCTCGGCATAGAGTGGATCTAACGCCTCCCACGGAAATCGCCCATCTCCCGTCATATGCCTTGGCGCGAAATGGGCGACGAAATAACGAAAGTCATGGATAGAGCAGAGCTTCTAGAAGCTCTTCGAAGAGAGGCTGAAGCCGCAAGACAGGCCAGGCGATCTCGTCGTAGGTTTTATCTTCTTTTCGGTATATTTCTTGGTGCCACGAGTACAGGATTCTGCCTGCCTCCGAACTTGAATCGGATGCCCGCGATACCGCCGCTTCCTGCTCCTGTCGAGATCCATTCTGAAACCAGAAAGCTCGTCGTGCCCGACCTTCCAACGGTGGACCAGGATCATGTCGTCATCGATGTCGACATCGATGAATGGGCAAGAGCCAAAGCCCGGTTTCGCAAAAGATTATTGCACAAGCCAGAACATCCACGGGCCTGGTTTTCCTCTATCGAGTGAGTGTAAATCTCCCTTGATAAGGGATAGACCGGACATGGCAACGAAATCGAGAATGACGAGCCCGACGGCAGTGGCGATGCGAGCGCGTTACGGACGCACGACGTCCGTAATGAAGGACCGACGCGCGCCTCGGGGCGGCGTAACCAACAAGATGCAGGGTTGGCTCAATGACTGGGAGGCCGAAAAGGAAGCGCGAGAAGACGCGCTCGCCGAGGCCAGGGGTCGGCAGGAGCCAGAGTGGACTGACGGTGATGACTGGCTCTGGAAGCGGTCGGAAGCCTGTCCGTAAATTGATAGGGTGCCCGTTGTAAAGATCGAACATGGCAAATAACCAAAATCCCGTTTCCGAAATCCAGCGTGTAACCCTCATCTCGGCTTACCTGCGTGAACTCGAAGAGATCTGCCAGACCCAGTACGGCGGCGATTTCGACAAGATGCCACCAAAGGTGAAGGTCAACTGGACCTCTGTCGTCAAGCGTGCCGGAGTACGTGGCGTCACCGAGAGCTCGGCATCCAAGCTCGTGCTCTGGGCGGGTGATCACTTCTGGGACCAGGCGGCTTAAGTCGAAGATCAGTCTGCCTCCTCCATAAGAGGAGGCATGACGATTTTGACTCAGGACGGTCTCGCCATTCCGAACGGGGAGAATCAGGTATTCTCTATTTACGTCGATCCTGACACTTCGGAAGCCGTAGGTGAAGAACGCACTCTATGCGGTGCCATGGCGAACCATCAACCGCTTGGATTGTCCGAGATAGCATTTCGCGGCGTGGTTTACGCCAAGTCCATCGGAGAACATAATACGGACCGGACTGGCAGATTCTCGCCTGGCACCGTCACCTATTATTGGCGTCTCACCGAACAAGGCAAGATCCAACTCGCCAATGAGCACGAACGGCTTCTCGAACGATGGCGGAAGTGACTGGTGTTATTCCGTAAAGAATGCGGAGGTCACGACGATGGATGAGAAGACGAAATCCGAATCCGAGCGAGAGAATCCCTGGCGCGACAGCAATCGACTCCGCAAGGTCATCCGGCTCGTCGCAACCATCGACTCGTTGGCCGAAACGCTAGGCCAACCGCGCCCGGGAGGACCCTGGCAAGCAGGAGTCCTGCGGCAGGCAAGTAAAGAACAATGGCGGGAACTCGCCGGGGCAGCGAAGGTCATCCCGCCAAGCCGGGAGACGATCGAGGAAGTCTGCAGGATAATCGAGAAACGAACGGAGCCTGTTCAGGCGGAAATCCCGTTCTGAGTTTCTATGAGATTTACATCTCTATCTTTGGAAAATAAGGACTAGCATGACGACAGTTATCCTTTTCGCTTCGCTTCTCGCCGCTTGGGCCATTATAGATCATGAGGCCGGGGAATCTCCGAACAAGGTGGGATGGCAGTGCGCCAACGTGCTCTTGCTTGTCGCCATGCTCGCGGCTTGTGTCTCCATTCTCGATATCTCGCTGTAAGCCTTTCATCTATGACGAGGAGATCCATGCTCCTTATCATCGCAGCGACATGAGACCTTCCGGAAATGGTTCGTGACCTCCAGTATTGGGAACTGGAGGTCACGACAAATGATTGCAGTTCCTGGAATCCGAGTCACGGCAGAATATAGAAAACCGTGGAATGGGCTCCCAGTTCACACGGGAGAAGTCTTGGCAATGGACGATCCTCAGGCTTGGGCGGGATCCATCGCTTTCGAAGGTAAAGCTCATCCAGCGGCCGTAACGGCCCATGTGAAATGGTGCATCAAGGAGATTCCGGGCTTTCCCGACAAAGTCCCGGTGAAATGGTCCTTCGGCAGGATCTACTGGGAAAAGATTGCCGATTTGCAGCTGGTCTGACGGACGAAAATGGTGACCTCCGGTTCATAAAGGGAACCGGAGGTCACGACAAATGGACAAACGATTCGGGAAGAAGCGAGTACCCGGTTGTCGGTGTGAGTATAATTTCACCTGTGGTGAATGCTTGCATGCGGCAGGATCAACTATCGAGCGGGAAATCAAGACCCGAGATGGCAAGACCGTTCCGAAGATCGGCGAAACTTGGAGCGTACAAGGTTACCTCTTCGAAGTAACCGATGTGCATCCAGAGCCATCGTGGGGAGTGAAGGAGCGAATTGGTGTCTTCACGGGGAAGGCTCTCGACCGGCTGTTGATCGGGTCAGGTTACGACGGCGGGCGGTACGCATACTGACGGAAATTCGGCTCCTGAAAGCATATAAGGGGCTGGAGGTCACGACAAATGGCAAACCAAGAGAACGAAGCTCTGGACAGTGTGATGGCGGCTCCCGAAGGTGATGAAGAGATGCAGGACGTCCTGCATGATCTCTTCGAAGGTCTCGCTTTCGCCAGGTTCGATGAAGAGTCCTGCGAACTCTCCACCGATGACTTTCAGGACCAGCTCGCCGCCTTGGCCGGGTGCAGAGTCCGGACCTTCAGAGAGGCAGGTCTCATGACCGGAAACCGCGGTCTCATCGTGACGACCCGGAACGGGCAGGAGTTTCAGCTCACGATCGTGAGCTGACATTCGGCCGGAAGTCCCTCCTCCCCTCCCGTAAAGAGGGGTGGAGGTTGACGATGAACACGAACAGCAAGACCGAGCTTCCGCAGGCGGGCGACCGAGGCTACATTCCGAACCGGGAGGTGCTCAATCTTTGGGCACAGATCCGATGCCTGGTGCCGATGGCGGCAATCATCGAGATGGCCCGTCAAGACGTCGAAGTGATGTCAGATGGGACTTCGTCTATGGACGAATGCGAGGTCTTCGAGCAGGTGATCGCTCTGCTTGGTCAGGCCCAGTGTGCCATGAGGAAGACGCAACGCTAACCCACTTCGGGAGACCGGGCCGTAAATTCGCCCGGTCTCCCGCTATCACAAAACGGAGGTTGACGAAAAATGCAGACTTTTCAGGAACTGATCGAGGAAGCGGGACACGAGACGCGGAGCTACAGCGGCCGGGCGATGTACGGCAAGCAGTGCCTGGGCGTCGAGACAAGCGACATCGGGACGCTCGTCGCCGACGTCTTCCAGGCCATTGCTGATTCCGACGGTGGAGAAGGCACGCTCCGGGATCTCGCGGCTATGGCGGAGCAGGGTTTCCGCGGTCTCAGGACGGATTCTATGGGTATGGACATTATCGTCTATTTCCCAGGTGTTCCCTACGAGAGCGAGCCTTCCGAAGACGAAGACGAAGACGAGCTGCAGGACAGCGTCTGAGTAGAGACGGAAGAGGCCGGCGAAAGTCGGCCTCTTCCGTTCATAATCCAGAACGTGAAGCTGCGTCTTCAAATGAGTGAGAAGAACCGATAGACGTTGTCAGCTTTCTCGGAATGCTGGAACTGGGTTTGCAGGAGCTATGCCAAACGCCACATCTCCTGCGACCAGAACATTGGATCGATAACATGGTTACAGCATGGGAGCTATACTGATGAAGAGACCCACACACGAGATAACAGTTTCTACCGATGGCGCAAAGAAGTGTCCCGAATGTGACGACCTGGGGTTTGGGTTCGGGAAGGCGTGCACTTCATGCGGTCGCATCTGTAAAGGAGCGGCACCCGACGGCGCAACTGAGCAACCGCCCGTGTTACCAGGAAGGTTCGGCACGCACGTATGTGACTTTCTAGCGCAACTCTCGATTGGCTTGCAGGAGGTCACACATCCGGAAGGTCAAGTCGGCGTATGGGTGCTCTACTTGAAACGCGCAACGAACCTAGGGATGGTGAACTACCGATGAACATCTCAGCACGTGAAGCAGAGCTGTACTTGACCTTGGCCATCGCTCTAAAGCATGCCGGCGTCCAGTAAGCCGAACTAGACGCGGTCGAGATGGTGAAGCAAGCTCAGATCTTAGTCGAAAAACTAGAAGAAGATGAAGCTTGATATCACGTTGGTAAAGGAGTTCCACTGCGAAGACGGATCAAGAATCCCGCACGCCAGTCAAGACGGTCCACCTGGTTCCACTCGACCATTGTCAGGAACTCCCGAGCCGCCGTCTTGGTCCTGAAGAAAGCGCCGGTGTCATGCCAAACCTCGGCATTGCAGTTCCGGGTCGTCGACGATCGCGGCCCGCTGAAAGCGTAGATCAATGATCTCGCGGGGTATCCCCTGACATGGCGAAGATCGAATACCGGGTAATGGACACCGACAACGGCGGAATCGTGTGGACCGACTGGCAACAGGTCGAGATCGAGGACACCGAAGACGCGGACGAGATGGCGCAAAGGCTCAACCGCGCCAACTACCAAGCCATCACGGACGGAGACCTCGAAGAAGGCGACGAAGCGCCCGGAACCCTTCTCAGGGCCGCTGGAGACGGCGAACAAGGCATCGCCTGGTTCGACGACAGAGGGCACCAAGGCGCAACGGACATCTTGATCGAGTGGCGGACACCAGAAGCCGCAGGGTGATCGTAAGTTTGACCATGCCCGGGGTACCCCGGGCATGGTCAAGAAGATGACGTTCCTCAGGTTCGTGGCCTGGTACTTCGGCTCTTTCCTGGTTTCGCTGGGACTCTTGGCGGGTCTCCTTGCCATCTGGAGCTATCGCTGGCACCGGGCGCACGAGGCAGAAATCCGGGAGAACGCCACTTACTGGGCTTACCAGACGGCCTTGGAAGACGTCTGGCGCTATGACCCGTCGTTCCCCGTTTCAACCGTCCCGAGCGCGAAGAAGACCCAGTCCCATGAGAGAGCGACGGTATCCGAGAACATCCGCCAGGCCCGGCATTTTTCGAAGTGCGGCACCATCTCTTGCACTTACGATATCCGGTCGTACACGAAGATCCACTGAGTCGATGTGTACGGAGGATTCATGAAAATAATAGTGAGCCAAAAGCTTAGCGAGGCCATCAGCAATTTGCCTGTTGAAGCCCTTGAGTCTTTGACTGAAGTCGCAGATATGACTCACACGGACGTATACGGAGAAGACGGGACGATTCCGGTGGATGCGATGGTTCATGAGGTTGCTCATGAATTGAATGGTGATTTCGCCGTGGCCGGAGTAGGCCGAGGCACGTGCGGAGCCACAATTTATTTCTTCATTGGTGAAGAACAGAGGGCATTGGACTTCGTCGATATGGCGAGACGCCATCTGGATTCCTACAATCACACCGAGCCCGTAAGCCTTGACCTCCATTTCATAGAAAGGGATGGAGGTCGAGGCAGATGGAAGATTTTTTCAGCATCGTGTCGGGGTCGTTGGTGGCGGACTGTGCGGATATTCTTCACGCAGAGCTTGTGGACAGCCTTCGGGACGAAGAAGGCTGCTTCGACGTCGTGGACGTCGATCACTATGGGGACCAGCTCGAGCAAGACTTGGCTCGCCAGGTAGACATTCTAGCCGTCTATGCTGAAGACGCCCTGCGTTTTACCCCGGTCGCCTCTTAGTCCCGATCTTTCTGTTTGGTGTTTTGAGTCCGATCTTCTTGCGGCATTCGAAGCCGAAATGGATCTCGCTCATTGGGTAGAACGGAAGGCTACCCGGAAGGCTGAAGGGTGACGGAAATGGTCTCTATCTCGGCAATACCAAAGATCATGAAGCGAGAGAAGAAGCCGAGGAAGCTCACTGAGCGGTGCTATCTTTGTGGGGCGAGGCCTGGGGAACCTTGTGTGAAGGGCCAAGCCCCGAACGGGCAAAAGCGGAAACCACACGTCGTCTGGGCACTCATCCTCCCATAGGCTATTTTCGCTGGGGAGTAAAAGAAGAGGCTTTCCGAAGTCTTAGAATAGAAGACGCCGTCTAATACGCCCTAGCCAGTCCAAGCGCAAGGAAAATACCGCCGAGTGCAAGGACGGGCTATTCGGAAGTTGAACGATTCAGCGCATATAAAAATCGGAGGTCACGATAAATGGCAAATTTCGAGAAAATACGACAGCTACGAGAAGATTTGGAGCGCCGAGAGGACGAGCGTACCGAAGCAGGGCTGAACACGCCCGAAGGCGAAATCAGGCGCCAAGAGAGAAACGAAGAGACTCGGAGGAAGCTCCGGAATCAACGGCGACGGGCAGCTCGGCAGGCGACTCGGCAGGCCTACGAGAGCTGCGGTCTCAAGCGGGTCCGGGGTTCTCAGGGCGGGACGTACTGGGAGTAGGGGTATATAGGGATGGTATACTACCCCTACTAGTAGGGGTAGTATCATAGGGTAGGGATAGGTATCTTATTAGGGGAGAATCTTTTTGGAGGGAAACCGTATGTTCGAAAAGGACGGGTGGGTCCCTACCCCTCTAAATATCCGTTCGAGTAACGCACGAGAGATCCCGTTTTTGGAGGATCTAAGTATTCAGAATAAAGATCCCGTTTTTGGAGGATCTAAATATTTCTAGCTTCTGAGTAGAGATCCCGTTTTGACGAAGAACTAAACCTTTTTCCGGAAAAAACCATATCTGTAAGTTCTTTTGGGTCCTCCGGCGTAAGTATGACTAAAAATATATTTCCATTTCCTCCAGCCCATGAAATATACGAGGAACGATTCCAGGTCTAATCGAACGATGAGCGCGGAGCACACAATCACTGAAGCCTCGGGCGGTCCAGGCAGTCCCGTTTTTGATATGCGCTGGGGTCTCTACTTCGTCCGCCCCAATAATGTCCACCTTTGGTGGGCACATATTGTGATGTGCCACGTTTGTCTTTACGGTTCAATTAAGTATGTTATGAGCGAGAATATTAGAAATCTCGAAAGTTCTAAAGAACTAGCAAAATCAAGAGCTTGGGGCCAATTTCTCAATACTATACCTTGGGATTGCGACGTCGCAGTAATAGAATCCGTTGTCAATCAATAAATCATTCCATCATAACTGAATGCACAATAAGTTCGGAACACCGGCGAGCAATCGGTGAAGACCAGAAATTCTGCGGCATTTTTCCACCTTCCAGCACCGCCACAATAGAATCTATTTTATCAAGATATGAACAATTTCCAATAACCCATATCTGATTGCAGAATTTACATTTCCAAGCGCGTTTGCCTTCTGCGTTTGTCGTAGCTTCCCAAAGATGATCGGGAACACTATTTCGTGTGCGCAACGCCTCAGCGCAGCTAATTTCTATTTTATGGTTTTCCGTGGCAAGGAAACATACTCGGCAAACATAAAATTCATGTCCTGATAGAGTCCTTGCTCTTGTCCAGTCATGGCCCTTGCTTTGACCGATGGGTCGCAGCAACCACCAATTTTGTAACAATTTTGAGATCATTCCATCGCTGGCAGCGGAGGTGGTGGAGGTGGCATTGACCATCCACGAGGAACTTTTACGGTGGCATAAGGCAAACTTCTCAAACATTCCACCGTTTTCTGGACAGATCTCCGGATCTCATCGGAAGCAGTCCTCGCCGCCTTTTCACTTTCGTCTCCAAAACCCCAAGCCACGTCGGCAAGAAGCGCGGGAAGCAATTCATTTTGAGCGGCAACTACCGTCAATCTAGAGATCATGCCGAGCCTTTCTTCAGGCCCTTCAACGCGCACGTTTCCATCACGCTTTAGCACTATAGCCACTTCATCACCGGATATTTCAATCGTTCTCGCCATTCAGCCATCGTACAATGCTATATGTTGATAGAATTCGTTCGAGCCAATCCATTTATAACTATCGTATTTACAGGTCTCATTGTCGTTGGTATCCAGTTCGTGATGGACGCTGAGAAGAAGCGCTCGTGCGTTTCAACCACTCTCCCCGCTCGATTTGTTCTTGATCCCGGCGCAGATGTATCAATTCAATCAAACGGGCAAGGCGTTCTTTTCACTTGTTTCAAACAGGTTAGTCTCTCATCATCTTCAAACAATAATATGATTGACATCACTTGCATTGCCATGTCAGCTTGCAATAAATAATCAAATTCAAAAAATCCAAGTATATTCTTTGCATTTCATTGCAGGGAAGATTTTCTCCCGATCATGTAAGGAATTCAAATGGACGAATTCACAAAAGTGGCCATGACAGCCAGCAATGCTTTACGCGCTCTGATCAAAACAAATGATGAAGAAGAAGCAACACATTTGATAGGTGAAATTGAGGCCGTTCATTTACCTGCGCTCGGGGTATTTTGCCCCATAATTGCCGCCGCGACACAGGGGTTGTTGTGCGATATTGTACGCACAAGAGCTCGGCGTGGTTCCATAAACCTCACACCATCAACACCCCCATCAACACCCCCATCGTCATCACATTGAATTGGAGAGGACGGGATGTAAATTCTATATAATGGCGTCTTTCTATTTATCTTTTATCATTTTGGTTAATATTCTAAATAATTTCATCATAATCGGAGAAAAAGCACTCAGTTATTTTGATCCTCCCACTTCCTATTATGGTGGGCAATATTCTCCGAATTTAAAAGGAAACACTCTAGCGTGGGCTCGTTGTTGGCCACATTCGAGCGGAGTTGTTTGTTCCGCTTGTTATCATAATCAAGGTCATTTACTCGCTCAAATGTCGATTATTTGCCCTATGACTTCCAACACCTGCGAATACATTATGATATCTCAGGATTTGAAACGATTCAAGATCAATCCCAATCAATGCATCATTAAATAATTACGCTCGCTCAAGCTTCACGGCAAATAATGCGACGGACCTTCATCAAATCTGTAATTATCATATAAAATAAATTACGCTTATTCATTCATGACTCGTTTTATCCATTGTTCGTTGATTAATTTATAAAACATATCTGCTCCTAATAATTCTTCCATCCAATTCAGTTCCAAGATCAAATGTTGCTTTGTCTTATTAATATCGTATACTGCAGTAAGTGATTCCCCAGTTTGAAGCCATGACGGCAACCGAAGGTCAAAAGGCCATCCGGAAGCACCTTCTTGTATAGAAGGTGCTGCCCCTAAAGATATTTCTACACAATCTTCTCTCGGTTCATAACCCATCACACGGGGTCTATCTTTCCATAACATAGTTATTTCTGTTGTGCCGAATGGTAATATCGATATCGCTTCTCGAATGGCTCCTTTAGCCATTAACTTTGGCATCAATCCAGACATTAAAAGCAAGCAATAAGGGGATGATCCTGATTGCATTCTAGCACTAATCCATCGGCGATGGCTCCAAAGCCATGTGGACACTCCTGTCGTCATTCCGAAAATACTTGGCTCATGCGCTATATTAAGCATTTCATGCGTAAAACGAATTGCTCTAAATTCTGGATTCAACGTCATTTGATTTTATACTTTGATCAGAGCTTAATTTTCTATATGAATTTTTGAACTCGAAAGCGGATACCTATAAACTTGCGGAAGACAGTGCCAATATTGATTCTGGGGATGATCCATGAATATTTATTAAGATTTTTTCGCTTTCAGAACGGGCTTAGGCCGATGGTCTTTCCATATATAAAGTGATTTGTCGTTCGGTGCCGGTTCTCTTTCTCGCGTGAGTTCATTATATAATGCCTCCATCCTGTTTGCAGCAAGGACTCTGCAAAGTCTACTAGTTGAATTCAGTGGATTATATCCATTTCCCTTATCATATACTAAGTTTTTTCCGTCCCAAATTATGGATTCATCGGGAGCAGTCCAAACCCAGCCAGGTCGTAATTTCTGATCTCGGAAGGTTTCTTCTATTGCCATGAAACTTTCCCGGAGGTTGTCACAGGCATCAGACATTTCCATTCCGAGAGCTCGAATTTCTAGAGAAAACTCCGGGTCCTCCAATTTAGCAGTAAATTTATTAGTGGCTTCTATACCAATTTCTATCTTGCGAATGAGATCTTCTGCCTCAGCTATTTCTTCTCTAGTTAAATAGGTCTTCGCCATAATTTAAGTTACGACGTCAAGCACTAGATTTGCGCAGAAGATTTTATACCGGCCGATGGATCCGGTTGCTTAGTATAGACTTTTATCAACTAGTATATTTATGGCAGGCAATAAGCGGGGGCCATCATCTGACGAAAAAACCATTCCTGACGGGATAGAACCACCGACACCGAGGTATCCCATTTTAAACAGGAATCGTATTTCAACACCGCCTAACCTCATCGTGACTGATGATGAGGAGATCTCTCCGTCACCATTAACTGGATGGCCGATCGATGTCCATCTTGCTTTTCAAAAGTTATGGACTAAAGCCGTTGGCCAAGATGGGTATGATAAGAAAGAATGGAATCATTTCCGATCTCTCTTAGATAGATGGCTTCTACCGCCAGGATCTGAGTAATTAAATATAATAATATTATCTATCTCCCTCACCTCTAATTTCTAATGTCCCGAAAGTTGACGCGGCATACCAGAATATAAGGTCCACAATTCCTAAAGGCATTCCTTCTGGTTGGACAGCTTCACACATAATATAGGGATCATCTCCAAAGCCCCAATGTTTGGCCATTCGGACTAGATGCAGATCCGGTTTTATAAAATCAAGTTGTCCAATATTCCTTGCTAGATGGTAGCATGTGACTTTTCCAATGTACGGGAGGTCATCAAGTTTCGATGGATCGCAAAGGAAGTGATTCCTATATCGCTCCCATCCATACTTAGATATACCATCAGATAGAATCTCCGCAGTTTTCCTTACTGCTTTTGCCTTTTGCGGATTATTACAAATTTTGAGGATTGGTTCTATAGCTTCTTGCTCCGGTTTTCTGGCAAAATTTATAGGATCTCCGTACGCAACAATCAATCGGGATATCATTTTCCCGACTTGCTTTGCAGAAAATCCTGTTGCATGGACCACCCATATATATTCGTTGAAAAATTTTTCTAAGCTAACACTTTGGAATTCCACCGAAGCTATATCATGAATCTCATTTTCATAAAATTGGACCGCAAATTCATGGGCCCGCTTGAAATAAACATCGACTCCTTGATCCAAAGGCGGGCGAAATACCTCTATCGATGTAGGTAAATGTTTATGTGGCTCCACGGGTGGTTATATTACATTAAATTAATGTGGGGTGATGGATGAAGGCGTTTCATTTTCAAATTCAGGCACTTGATCTGTGAACACAATGGCTTCTTTCTCCACCCACTCCTGGCTACTGACTATGGTGCCTATTTGCATTCTATTCCAACATGCGAAGCACATTACCACATATCCAGAAACTCCTAGGCCGGTCAATCCGTCATAAGAAAAACCACGAACTGTAGTCCTGACTCTCCTACAGCACGCACATCCACCTTCTTCCGGAGGCCATAAGATATCCATATTAAGGATTCTTGAATAAAATGTGACCGACTGATTTCGACCGGTTGATTTTAGTAGTTATTATGGTTCATTCTTTTGTGTAATTTCAAATATGAATCTAGGCACTCTTCTAATCCCAAGCGCTGAATGCTATATTAGATTCGTGAATGAAGTGGAGGGCAATTCGCACGTAATTGCCGAGTATTATGAAGCAAAAATTGCATTACAATTTATTGATCCGTTAAATCCAAAATTGAAGATAGGTGAATATATACGCATGTCTGGATCTGCAACAGCAGAAGTTTTCTTAAAGGACGGATACGAGGCTTATAAGGGTGAGGAATATAAGCATAATCCACTTGATGGCTCTCCAAACACGGAATGGAATTATTTCCATTCCGTTACTCTCGACAAGATTGATAGAATTGGGCCTCTAGCTATAATGCAATCAGCACGTCTTGCATCGGCAAGGTTGGATGCCATTGTTCAAGATTGGATTCCAAATTCTGATGTGAAGAACCTCATAGAGGTCATCAATACTATTGATGACGCCCGTGCTTTATTGAGCCAGCTTCTGCGGGAAAAACGTGCTGTTCAAGTCGATCGACACATCACTTCAGCAAAAATATCAGATCCAACTAATGCTTAATCCCTGTAAGTAGGGCATCGGCTATTTGCTGGACCGCTTCGTCTTTAGACTGGCCTCCAAGGTTTTTAAGCATTAGATTTCTTTGCTTTAACTCTTGAGAGACTTGCTCAAGTAAATATATCAAATCATCATCTGCCATATTTGCTAGCCATAAGGCGATCGCATCGCCGGTTTTATTCTCAGGAGGTGCGTTCATTACTTGGACGTTACTGTTTTTCCTCGGACAATAATATTCTTCAATGATCCCATTTGACAGTTTTAGGGGTGTATTTTTTGCCATGCCTCAACCATTTTATTCCGTGTGTCGGAATCTATGATTCTGGTATCAAGAAGTCCATTCATTCCCTGAAATGTACCGATGGCATCCATTGTCTTTGCGCCGATATTTCCATCTGCCCCTTTCGGACCTATATCATACCCAAGATCAATCAACAACTGTTGCACATCGACAGGATTAGTAAAATCCGGCGAACCGGACTGAGTCGATTGCATATTTGACTTCCATGATTGGAGATCTGATGCAAAATCGGGAAGATTAACTCCATACAGGCTTTCCATCACCGGCCGGATTGCTTCATATCTGCCTGGATAAATTGATATATTAGGGCCAAATGTCAATCCGCGGAGTATATCAACGCACCAATCTTGGCTCCATTTTTGGGCAGAGCTTGTTGCGGCTGCTTTCACAAGTTGTGTTGAGGCTACTGCTGGCAAATTGGCTGCAAATGAGAGGAAAGCTGCTCTGGTTGCTCCAACAAGTCCATCGTCGGGCGATCCATCCCAAAGTATGCTTTGCGCACTTGTCGTAGCAAATGATTTTAGTCGGATGGCTGTATATGGCACTTGGACGGAGATAGCATTATCTTGAAGAAGAAAATTAGCAAAACACGAAGCCCAGAGCTTTGCGCGTGTTTTTGAAGCATCATCCCAAGAACCGATAGATCCATTAGAATGAAGAAAAAATAACGACGTCTGCTCTGGTCTTTCGTCGACTACACCGGATGAGGTACTAAATTTCCATTTCCCATCAGATCCTTTTGTGAATTGAGCTCTTGTCGCCGTAAGGGCAGGTTGTAATGGTGTAATTAGATCAGGATTGGAATCTAAGACTGCACCCAGCAATTTACTGGTCAAAAAATATGATGCTTCACACCACTGAATCAGTCCAACTGACACGATGCATTGGTCATACATATTGATCGCATCCATTGATCCGCCTTCAGTTGCTGTAACGACCGCGAGTTGTTTTTCTTCGGTCGTTGGAAAAGCGGAAGGTGTAAACTTCCTGGATCCACGGAAGTAAGGACCCTCGAAAGATTTATACTTTCCCCATCCGATATCTTTGTCTGTGACCATGACAGCATCTCCTTTATCAACTCAGGTGAGACCTGGGACTTCTGAATTAATTAACATTTTTAAAAATGTTAATTTGATTGAATGTGGAGCCGTATTAAACATACCGAACATTTCGACCATTGACTCGACTAATCTTATTCCAACAAATCATATCAAAGGTTGGGCAAAAGTTTCTTTGGGAGGCAAGGTAGTCCG
>DATBQC010000197.1:0-2351 GCA_036561065.1 Methylobacter sp.
ACAATATCAGATTCCCCAGTTTGCCGATATATTTTTGTCAATGACAAACTAGGTACAGACGGGCATTGAATCAAATTCTTGAGAACGTGTCCAGCTCCTACAGATGGTAACTGAGCAGCGTCACCAACAAGAATGAGAATAACATCAGAAGATAAAGCAGAAACAAGATGATAGAATGTCGAGGCATCAACCATCGATGTTTCGTCTACAATTACAGCATCAGCAATATATGGATTCGAGCGATCAAATTCCCATTTACCATCACAAGAAAAACCAAGGGCACGATGAATCGTAGACGCTGTGCGACCTGTCACTTGGGAAAGCCGCTTCGCTGCAATGCCGGTTGGCGAAAGTAAGGAATAATGAAAATTAAGATGTTCAAATAAATGAACGAATGCAGAAATAAGAAGAGTTTTGCCAGTACCAGGATAACCTGTGATGGCACAAACACGAGATTTCTTCAATAAACAAATAGCTTCTCTCTGAGATTCAGAAAGTTTGATCTTCGTTTTAGACTCAAAAGCGTCTAATACCACTTCTAAGTCACTAATATTTAATGGAGGCTGCTGAATCATATCAGCGATACAAATGGCGGCTTCATATTCATGCTTCCAGTTTGAAGCGAGATAGAGATGGTCTCGATCGGCAATTATGGTTCCGTCCACTTTCATGGACTGCAGGATTGGATAATATAAAGAATCAGGTAAATAATCACCATGGGAAAAAGATTCAAGCCCATGTTTACGGAATAATTTCTGGATAGATTCTTTTATATGACCAGAAGTCACATAAACATGACCATCACTAAATGAAGCCTCGGAAATACTAAACATAATTATAGCTCGCACTCGGCGGGCATCATCACGCCCGATGCCTAACCTCCGCGCCGCGCTATCAGCTGTTTGAAACCCAACACCAGGACAATCATATAAACGATAAGGATCAGCCCTTATTGTGTCGATAGTAGACTGACCAAACCGAGTATAAACAGATTTAACTTGAGTTGCGTTGAGTCCTAAGTCAACTAAGAAAACTGATGCTGATCTAACATATGAAGCACTATGCCATTCATCGAGAATGGCTTTAGATTGCGCCTTACTGAGAAAAGAACATTCTAATATCTGTTCCGGATTGGTTTCTAAAATATTAAATAAATCATCCCCAAAAGCGGCATAAAGTTTCCCTGCAGTGACTGGTCCAATGGAAGGAACGCATGATATAAGATATGAGACTACACCATTACGACCCTTCTCACGAGAAATTTCACAAGATTGAGCGGAAACTTGGCGACCATGAGTTGGATGATCAATCCATTTCACCCCACGAAATGTTACTTTCAAGCCAACGGATATATTAATACCAGGAAAAGTCCCGGTGATTGTGACTAGCGCACCATCCATAGATGGAACGATTAATCGGAGTACATAATATCCTGTATTCCTATCGGAATATAGGATGCCGTTCACTTTTCCGATCAGTTCTTCCATATCTTTTAAGAGGGTACACCAAACTCAGGAAGATGCGATCTTGAGCATCTTGAGGAGGTCTGATTCTGATATCACTGATATACCGAATTTCTTTGCGTTTGCCATTTTTGAAGAACCTGTATCAGGGAAGTTAGTCACAAGATAAGCAGTCGATTTGGTTACCGTTCCCTTCGGGAACCCGCCTACATCCATGATCATTTTTTCCACAGATTTCCGAGGCATGGAAAGTTCACCAGTAATACAAATAGTCTTCCCAGCAAGGGGACCATTGGATGGTTTTCGAATGTCTAATACGGAAGAGAGATCCAACAGCACATTTTGCTTAAGCAATAATCCTTCGCAAACTTGCCGTGCAGTTATATCACCAATATTCGGAACATGAATTAAGTTATCAAACGTAAGAGAAAAAATCTTCTCTATTGTATCATAACCTGCTTGCACAATGTCCGTTGCGGTTCCAATACCAAGAGCTGGAATGTTCAAAGATCCAAGAACGAGCTCAAGAGTAACCAGTTTATTTGAGTGTAGCACATCATGGCATTTTTGCGCCATTTTCAATCCAGAACACATATTTGCAAGATCTTCAACAGTTAGACGGTATAGGTCCGCTACGGAAGACACTTTTGGATTATCAGGATCAGTAAGAGAATCAATAAGAGCATCGCCCCAATGTAAGAGACCTAATTGTTTAATCCAAACTTTCACATCTCCAGAAAGTTTGGAAGGGCAAGATTTTGATTTACAATATAGGAAATCACCAACTTCACAAGTGGGGCTTGAACATGAAGGACAGTGATCTGGAATAATAAAAAAGTCCCAATTTGAATCATCTAATTTAGATTCAATATATGGAATCACATCATT
>DATBQC010000198.1:0-2160 GCA_036561065.1 Methylobacter sp.
AACCAGCTCCGCCAGTCCAAGCGGCTCAAACAGCGCCCACAACTCAGGCCGCGCCTGAATTTGTCGCCGCTCCTATTAAAAACCGGCCCATCCCCCCTAATCCGTCGCCGACCAACCAAACAACCGCTAAACAGCGCGCGGATATACTTTATCGCCAGGCAGAAAACAATTTTGATAATCCTTCGGTGATAGTCTACAAACTGGAACAGGCTCTTAATCTCGATCCGCGCCACCTTAAGGCCCGATTATTACTGGCTAAAACGCTGCACAATCAGGGGCAAGCCGACAAAACGGCCGAGTTTCTGGATCAGAGCCTCGCCTTATTTCCTGATAACCTGCAATTTATCAACACCCGCGCGCAGCTGTTTTTGCAACAAAAAAATCCCGACGGCGCGCTTAGGACCCTACAGCGTATTGATTCAACAAACAGCTCTAATGAAACCTATCTATCATTATTGGCGGCAACCTACCAACAGCTGCAATCATTTACTAATGCAGCTAACGTCTATCAAAAACTGGTAACCGTCAACCCGGAAAAAGCCGAAAACTGGCTGGGATTTGCCTTGGCACAAGAAAAACTAAACAATCCCAAACTGGCCCGCGAGGGTTACCAGCAAGCGCTCAGCAAAAACACCCTGAAACAATCCGTTGCCAACTATATTAAGCAGCGGCTAAACGAACTCAGGTAAGCATTACTCAGCTATCCCGGCGAATGACTGCCACAAGCAAGTTTTTGATATAGCAAGACTTGCAACCATGAAAATATAAATATTAACCGGGTTTTCAGGTTTATTGACAATAGCACGGGGAGCTGATACTTTGCCCCGCTGGCACTCGTCCTAATGGAGTGCTAAATATAGTTGCAGAGGTTGGTGTGAGTAATACGCAGTTTTTAAATGAGCGCTCGCTACAGCTGTTAAAAACGCTGGTCGAGCGTTATATCAGTGATGGTCAGCCGGTGGGTTCTCGGGCTTTATCAAAAGATTCGGATTTAAACTTAAGTCCGGCAACTATTCGCAATGTGATGGCCGACCTGGAAGATCTTGGTCTGGTGCATTCGCCTCATACGTCGGCGGGACGGGTACCTACGGTCAGCGGCTACCGCTTGTTTGTCGACACCTTGTTGACGGTTAAGCCGCTGGAATCGAAAGATCTGACCCGGTTGCACCAGGGCTTGTCGGTAAGCGAGGACAGTAGCGATATGATCGGCGTCGCCTCGCGCCTGCTGTCGGAATTAACGCAGATGGCTGGGGTGGTAACCTTGCCCAAAAGAGAGCTGGTGTGCCTGCGGCATATCGAGTTTCTGTCGTTATCTCACACTCGCGTACTGGTCATTTTTGTCACCAATGAGCAGGAAGTCCATAACAAAATTATCCACACCTCCAAAGTATTCAGCCCGGCCGAACTACAGCAGGCGGCCAATTATCTGAACTCGATTTATTCCGGTCGTAGCCTTGATGCGGTGCGCAAAGCCGTTTTAAAAGAATTGCAGGAAGATCAAGAGCGCATGAATCAGGGCATGTTGGACGCGGTAAAAATGGCGCAACTAGCCTTCGATCAGGACAATAAAAAGGACGACTATGTGCTGACCGGCGAAACCAATTTGATGGGGTTTTCCGAGTTGTCGGACATGGATCGGCTAAAAAGTCTATTTGAAGCATTCAGTCAAAAACAGGGCGTTATCCATTTGCTGGATCAATGCATGAAAGCCGACGGCGTGCAGATTTTTATCGGCGAAGAATCCGGCTATCGGGCTTTCGATCATTGCAGTCTGGTAACTTCATCTTATTCGGTCAGCGATGAAGTGGTCGGGGTGTTGGGCGTGATCGGACCGACACGCATGGCCTACGAGAAAATCATCCCTTTTGTCGATGTAACGGCAAAATTGTTGGGTGCCGCCTTGAATCCAAAATCAACGACCCCACTATAAATAATGACTTTTTTGTGCCGTCGGGCATGGATATTAATTTTAAATGTTATGGAGCTATAAATAATGAGTACTGATCAGGAAGCGCCTGAATCTCAGGTTAAAACTGAAAGCGAAACGGTTGCAGAACCGCCGCATACCGAATTAGCCGAGCACGAGATGACGCTTGAGGAGCTACAGCAGGCATTAACCCAAGCTGAGCAAAAAGCGCAGGAGAACTGGGACAAAGCGGT
>DATBQC010000199.1:0-5041 GCA_036561065.1 Methylobacter sp.
CGGGTGCGGTTAAAACTTTGACGAAGCCGTGCGCTACGCCGTCGGCAATCGCACGATCCAGATCATCAAGATGATAGGTGCTGACTTCATACGCAATCCCCTTGGCCTTTGCATCCTGCTCATTAAGACCGACCCTGGCAACTTCCGGATCGGTAAAGGTCGCCCAAGGAATCACCGAGTAATCGGTGCGAAATTTAATAAAACTGCCAAACAGCGCATTCACCGCTGCATACCAAGCCTGATGGGCGGCGACATGGGTAAACTGGAACGGGCCTGATACGTCGCCGCAGGCAAAAATATTCGGGTAATTGGTCTGCTGGAATTCGTTAGTTTCAACAGTGCGACTGGCTGAGATTTCAATGCCCAGCTGTTCAAGGCCATAACCCTGAGTATTGGCAACCCGACCGATCGCCACTAATACCTGATCGAAAGGAATGCGCAGTTCCTTACCGTCATGCTCGGCAAGCAGGATTTTCTCGCCGCTCTCGATAACAAAGCCTTTGGCGGTATGACCGACGAGTATGTTAATGCCTTCCACGCGGAACTTTGACATCACGGCCTCGGAGACTTCGGCATCCTCCCTAATCAATAACCGCGGCAACATTTCGACCTGCGTAACCTCGCTGCCTAACCGGGCAAAGCTTTGCGCCAACTCGCAACCGATAGGCCCGCCGCCAAGCACGACCAACCGCTTGGGCAATTCGCGCAACTCCCAAACAGTATCGGAAGTCAGATAATCGACGTCCTCAATGCCGGGGATTGGCGGGACGAATGGGCGCGCTCCGGCGGCAATCACGATGGAACGCGTGGTGATGATCCGGGACTCGCCACCTGTTTTAACCTGAACCTCCCAGGGTGAAATAATCTGGGCTTCACCTTCGATCACTTCAACGCCAAGGTCTGTGTATCGTTGCACAGAATCATGCGGCTCGACGGTTTTAATAATCGATTGCACCCGGTTCATCACCTCGGCAAATTCCACCTTGGCGTTGACCTTTTTGATGCCGAAATCGGCACATCGGCGCATCTGGGCCAGCAACCTCGCGGAACGGATTAAGGCCTTGGACGGCACGCAGCCGGTGTTCAGGCAATCGCCGCCCATCTTATGTTTTTCAACCAAGGTGATTTTAGCTTTGACGGTGGCCGCGATATAAGCGGTGACCAAGCCGCCTGAGCCCGCGCCGATCACCACGATGTTATTATCAAAGCGCGGCGGCTTGATCCATTGCGCATAGACCTTGTTCGCCTTGACGGCTTCGACAACTTTATTAGCCAGCAGCGGAAAAATACCCAGCAAAGCAAACGAACCGATCAAGCCGGGCGATAAAATACCCGATAATGATTCCAGCTTGCCCAACTGAGTTCCTGCATTCACATAAACCACGGTACCGGCCAACATGCCAACTTGGCTGACCCAATAGAACGTCTGTGTTTTCAGGCTTGTTAAACCCATAGCCAGATTAATCACAAAGAACGGAAAAACCGGCACCAATCTCAGTGTAAATAAATATAGCGCGCCGTCCCTGTCCATACCTTTATTGATGACGTTCAGGCGATCGCCGAAACGGGATTCCACCGCATCGCGAAACAAAAAGCGCGCCGACAGAAAGGCCAGCGTTGCACCGATTGTAGAAGAAAATGAGACAATCAGCGTCCCCCAAAACAAGCCGAACACAGCGCCACCGGCCAGGGTCAAAATGGCAGCGCCCGGCAAAGACAAACCGGTCACCACGATATAAATCAACGCATAAATTGCAACCGCCAAAACGGGGTGGTTGCTGCGATAAGTGTCGATAGCCGCCTGCTGCGCTTTGAGTGATTCCAGCGTTAAATACTGTTGCAGATCAAAGATAAAAAATGTCGCGATCAAGACGGCGATAACAGCCAGCAGCACCCAACGTGACAAATCTGTCTGGAACAGATTTGCATTTACCCGAAGGGCGTCAGGCCGGATAGTCTGACGTGAAAAACTCATACCCTATTCTCCTTGCCGATTTTAGGACATGTTAACAGGAATTTCTCGCAGCCTTGATTTATATGCCCCGTAAAAACCCAAACAAACTAAGAGCGTGTTTTAAGCTTAAGGCCTAATCAGCCAAGCGCTTGCCAATACGGTAGTAAGCATCTTTAAGTTCTTCGCCGACGATCTTGGCCTTGCCGATAAATTCCTCAGAGGTCTCCACTGTCTCATCGGCTATTTCGGCGGCTTTGATTTTTAAACGGTGCCATTGTTTTTCAGCTTCCTCAAACTCCTGCTTAGCCTCCATCGAAGCCAGATGCATTTTTAAATTAATTTCATCGCGCTCTACTTGCAACTTACCCAATAAATTTTCGAAATCTTCTTTTATAGCCATCACTCACCTCATTGTTATCGATTAACTTAAAAACCCATTTGATATTGCGTAACCATCTGTAGCATAGAGAAATCAAAGCCTTCAATCAATAAGTAGTACCACCGATCAGGCAATGCCGCATAGCTCACATTGACTAGGTTTCTTGTGTTCTTTTACTCTGTGATTTAATAAAATTGTAACCATTTACTGGTATAGTATTGCAGTTAAGCAAACGCCCTGAGATCACCCTCCCTAGACTGAAATTTTATGACACACGAACTTTTATTATTACGGCATGCCAAGTCGGATTGGTCGGATGAGATGGATGATTTTTCCCGCCCGTTGAAAAAACGCGGACGCCGCGCCGCCAAACGGATCGGCCGCTGGTTATATGAACAACGTTTGATACCTGACACCATACTCAGCTCTCCGGCGACACGCGCCATTGAGACTGCGCAGCGAGTTTGCAAGCAACTCGACATTGACGAGTCGGCAATTGTCTACGACCCGCGTATTTATGAAGCGGACGCCCAGACCCTGCTTGATATATTAACAACCGGCAGTCATAAACGGCGCGTGCTATTGGTCGGTCACAACCCCGGCCTGGAAGACTTGCTGTTAAAATTAACTCCTCATACGATTCCGTTATCGGCTAACGGAAAATGTCTGTCTACCGCAGCTTTAGCCCACCTCACCTTTGATGGCGACTGGTCAGAACTGACCGAAGGTAGCGCCAAATTAGTCATGCTGATTCGCCCGGACAGCCTGCCTGAATAGATAAAAGTATAAAAAACCGGAATACCTTAATGTTACGACTATTCAATTTCGACAAGGGCCGACTCAAAGAACAAACGCCGCCTGAAGATCAGATCAAACAAGCGGTCGCCAAAGCTGCCTGGATCGATGCCCACGATCCCAGCGATAGTGAGCGTGCCCAGCTGCAAGCATTCCTACGCACAACACTGCCCGAATCGGATGACGTTGAGGAAATCGAATCTTCCGCGCGTTACTTTACCGACCACACCGGCATTCATGTACGCTCATTGTTTCTTGCCCAAAGCGAAGGACGACACAGCACCGCAACCGTCGCCTTCATCTTGCAGAACGACCGGCTAATCACCCTGCGCGAAGGCGCGCTGGCCGATTTTCGCCTGCTGCGTATGCGCGCCCGGCATGGACAGGTAGCAGCTCATTCGCCGCAGGAATTGCTGGTGCTTATCTTCGAGCAAAAAGTGGAAAACCTCGCCGATGCGCTGGAAGACATTCATCGCAAACTGGAAGATGTCAGTTATCTGGTGCTGGAAGAAATAGACTCCGACCTTGAGAATGCCATTGACCAGCTGGCCCAATTGGAAGACAGCAACGGTAAAATTCGCCTATGTCTGATGGATACGCAACGCTCCATATCCTTTCTGCAACGGCACTTGCGCAACCATCCGGAGTTGCAGGAAACAGCGCGGGAAATTATGCGTGACGTGGATACCTTGATGTCGCATACCACGTTCCTGTTCGATAAAATCAACTTCCTGATGGATTCGACCCAAGGCTTTATCAACATCACCCAGAATAAGATCATTAAAATCTTTTCGATTGCCGCCGTAGTCTTTCTGCCCCCTACTCTGGTCGCCAGCATTTACGGCATGAATTTCCAGCACATGCCCGAACTCAACTTACAGTTGGGTTATCCCGGCGCACTGGGATTGATGCTGCTGTCGGGTATTGCGCCTTATTGGTTTTTTAAGCGGAAGGGGTGGTTGTGAGCTGTTGCAGGATTTAACCCGGTTGAAATAATTACATGGGCGTGTACATTGCGCATGCCTAACGGCCATAACAATCCGACTTAACAGCATAACAACTGCCCTTCTATAGGCTCACTTAAGGCAATGAAAAATATCAAAAAAATTACCACCATTGCCAACCCAATCAAACACAACATATTCAGTTTTGAATTACCCCTTAATTTCCAAGCAGCGATAACTCCCAAAATAGGAATAAACGGCGATCCCCAAATAAATAGCAGAGAAGTCAAAACCAAAATATTCAAGGAAGGTATCATTTCCACTTCCGCATACCGAGGCAGTTCCGACCGAAGATTATTAAGGTGAGGGATAAGAGAAAAAAAGTACAGGCTACCGATAATGGACAAGCTATAAAGCGCTAACTGCATGATGCATAATAACCTCTTCATTCTTGTCCTAACATTGAAAGTGCGCAGGATAGGTAGGATAAAGCAAAAAACCATCACATGGGCGATTGATTAAGATGGGTTCAACCATCAACTCTACTCATTCACGCGCTAATCAGACGCATGAATTTTGTGAGCCAGAAGCCGATCATCTGCTGAGTAGTCCATCTGCCGTGTGACGGTTCGCAATAACTTCCATGAACCGTCTATTCGATTCCAAGCGTCACCAGAAACAGCCGTAAGCTCAATAGTTTGAACTTGGCCGTCTGTAACGGCCTTTATTGTGGTCATGTGATAACGTTGCACCACTTTCGCTGTAGCCTGGCGATGGATTAGCAGTCTTCACCGTCAGTATACGGGATAACCACCACAACTTGGGCTTGGCGTGCTTTGAAGCTACCGGACAAACCATAGCAATGGGCAAGCTCAACAGAAAGGGTGTTTGTGAAAGATTTGTCATCTTCCGCGAGAGCGAGGTCTAAACTCGAAAGAACATTCTGGTGATTCAGCCCATCGAGCTCTA
>DATBQC010000200.1:0-11947 GCA_036561065.1 Methylobacter sp.
CTCATTCAGAGTATTGGACAAATTGCAGTCATTTACCGATTAAACCCGGATAAATAAACCAGATCAAAGATACAAGGCTAAAGACAATAAACACATCATCTTTAGCCTAAATATATTCAATCGAAATGATTTCATAATCGACATTGCCGCCCGGCGCCTTAACCGTCACAACATCTTCCACTTCTTTACCGATCAAGGCTCTGGCTATCGGCGAACCTATTGAAATACGGCCTTCCTTGATATTGGCCTCATCTTCGCCAACAATCTGGTAGGTCACCTTTCTTTCGGATTCAATATCTTCTATCTCCACAGTAGCGCCAAACACCACTTTGCCATTGGCGTCCACCTTGGTAACGTCGATAATTTGTGCGTTTGACAGTTTGCCTTCAATCTCGGAAATGCGCCCTTCGGCAAAGCTTTGTTGCTCTTTCGCGGCATGATATTCGGCGTTTTCTTTCAAATCGCCATGCGCCCTGGCTGTCGCAATCGAAGCAATGATGCGCGGACGCACCACTGACTTTAACTCTTCCAGTTCGGCACGTAATTTTTCTGCACCTTTGACGGTGAGAGGTACTTTATTCATTCTATAAAACTCCAGTAATTATTTTTTAGGCTAAGGGCTAAGGGCGAAAGGCGAAAGACGAAGGTCGCCGCTCCTTTCGCCCTTAACCCTTAGTCTTTTGCCTTAAATAAGACTCTTATGCAGATCCTGCAAGCAATTTACGTCGCCTGCATCTAATTCGCCCAGCGCGTAACAGGCGGCTCTTGCACCAGCCATGGTCGTGTAATAAGTTACGCGGTGCTGCAAAGCCTCCCGGCGCATGGTAAATGAATCTGAAATGGCTTTGGTGCCTTCCGTCGTATTAATAATCAGCTGAATCTGATCATTTTTGATCATATCAACTGTATTTGGACGCCCTTCGTTAACCTTATAAACCACTTCGCAAGGAATGCCCGCATCTTTAAGAAACCTTGCAGTACCGCCGGTGGCGACAATTTCATATTTTTTATCGACCAGCATTCTGGCAATATCCGGCGCCTTGGCTTTATCGGCATCACGAATACTGATCAGCACCTTGCCGCTGTGATTCAAGTTAACGCCGGCTGCGCGCTGGGATTTGGCAAAAGCCTCACCGAAAGTTTTACCGACCCCCATGACTTCACCTGTTGACTTCATTTCAGGCCCTAACAAAGGGTCAACACCGGGGAATTTAACAAACGGAAATACCGCTTCCTTAACCGAATAGTAACTTGGAATACGCTCTTTGGTAACGCCTTGTTGCGCCAAGGTTTGACCAACCATGCAGCGCGCTGCAATTTTAGCCAGCGGATAACCCGTTGCCTTGGACACGAAAGGCGCAGTACGCGAAGCCCTTGGGTTGACTTCAAGCACATAAATATCATCACCCTGAATAGCAAACTGGGTATTCATCAAACCGATTACGCCTAAAGCTTCGGCCATTTTAGCAACCTGTTCACGCAATTTATCTTGAATTTCCTGAGCCAATTCATAAGGTGGCAGCGAACACGCCGAATCGCCGGAATGCACTCCGGCCTGCTCGATATGCTCCATCAAACCGCCGATCAATATCTGCTCCCCGTCATAAATGGCATCAACATCCATTTCGACTGCATCATCAAGGAAACGATCCAGCAACACCGGCGAATCGTTGGAAACACTGACCGCCTCTTTCATATAACGCTGCAAACCCTCTTCATTGAAAACGATTTCCATCGCCCGACCACCCAAAACATAGGAAGGACGAACAACCAAAGGATAACCGAGTTCCTTTGCCGCATTAATCGCCTGCTCGACAGAACGGGCAGTGGCATTAGGCGGCTGTTTTAAATTCAACCTTTCCAGCAACTTTTGAAAGCGCTCACGGTCTTCGGCCAAATCGATCGAGTCCGGCGAGGTACCAATAATGGGCACACCGGCCGCTTCCAATGCGCGCGCCAATTTCAACGGCGTTTGACCGCCATACTGCACAATCACGCCTTTGGGTTTTTCGATATGCACGATTTCCAGCACATCTTCCAGCGTTAACGATTCAAAATACAAACGATCCGAAGTATCGAAATCGGTAGAAACCGTTTCAGGATTACAATTGATCATGATGGTTTCGTAACCATCCTCGCGCAATGCCAACGCAGCATGAACGCAGCAGTAATCAAACTCAATGCCTTGCCCAATACGGTTAGGCCCACCGCCAAGAATGATGATTTTTTCCTTATCGGAAACCCGCGCCTCGCATTCCTGCTCGTAAGTCGAATACAAATAAGCCGTATCCGACGAAAACTCGGCCGCACAAGAATCAATGCGTTTATAGACCGGACGAATGTTCTGCTTATGACGCACATTACGCACTTCGGACTCGGATGTATCCAGCAACTTGGCTAGACGTATATCGGAAAAACCTTTGCGCTTTAATCGATAAAGCTCACCTTCTTTCAAAGTCGATAAGGTTTTAGTCGACAAGGTCTTTTCAGTCAGGACTAAATCTTCAACCTGCGCCAAAAACCATGGATCGATTTTACTGGCTTCGTGTACTTCTTCCAGACTCATGCCGCTACGGAATGCATCGGCGACATAGAGCAAACGATCGGGCCCCGGATGGCGCATTTCACGCTGCATTTTTTCCCGAGCGTCTTCCCGATTCAAATCGATAATTTCATCGAGACCGCTAATGCCGATTTCCAAGCCGCGCAAGGCTTTTTGCAATGACTCCTGAAAAGTACGGCCAATCGCCATGACTTCACCCACAGATTTCATCTGCGTGGTCAAGCGATCATCTGCTTGAGGGAATTTCTCAAAAGTAAACCGTGGAACCTTGGTGACCACATAATCAATGGTCGGCTCAAACGATGCCGGTGTTGCGCCGCCGGTAATCTCGTTTTTCAATTCATCCAGCGTGTAACCCACCGCCAGTTTCGCCGCCACTTTGGCAATCGGAAAACCGGTCGCCTTGGATGCCAAAGCCGACGAACGCGATACGCGCGGATTCATCTCGATAACGATCATCCGTCCGTCTTTCGGATTAATGGCGACCTGTACATTGGAACCGCCGGTATCGACGCCGATCTCGCGCAATACCGCCAGCGAAACATTACGCAGAATCTGATATTCCTTGTCAGTCAAGGTTTGCGCCGGTGCCACGGTAATGGAGTCTCCGGTATGCACGCCCATCGGGTCGAAGTTTTCAATGGAGCAGACAATAATGCAATTGTCTTTGGAGTCACGCACCACTTCCATTTCATATTCTTTCCAACCCAGTACAGATTCTTCAATCAATAACTCGTTGGTGGGCGACAAATACAGGCCGCGCTCGCAGATTTCAACAAACTCTTCTTTGTTATAAGCAATACCGCCACCGCTGCCGCCCATCGTAAATGAAGGACGAATAACGGTTGGATAGCCCACTTCCTGTTGTGCTGCCAGCGCTTCTTCCATAGAATGCGCAGTCTTTGATTTTGCTACTTCATAACCTATTTTCCGCATCGCCTGATTGAACAGTTCACGGTCTTCGGCTTTGTTAATTGCTTCTTTGGTAGCACCGATCATCTCGACGCCGTATTTTTCCAACACGCCGTTGGCATCAAGATCCAGCGCACAATTCAATGCAGTTTGCCCGCCCATGGTCGGCAATATCGCATCGGGGCGTTCTTTGGCGATGATTTTTTCTACGGTTTGCCAGTCGATAGGCTCGATATAAATGGCATCGGCCATATCCGGGTCGGTCATAATCGTTGCAGGATTGGAATTGACCAAGATAACGCGGAAACCCTCTTCCCGAAGCGCTTTACAGGCTTGCGTACCCGAATAATCAAACTCGCAGGCTTGACCAATAACAATGGGGCCCGCGCCCAGTAATAAAATCGATTTTATGTCGGTTCTTTTTGGCATTTTGTATGCGTTACCATTTTATGTTGCTGTTACTTGTGTAGGATGGGCTAAACAACGTGCAGCCCATCAATCGCGACGATGAGCTTCGACCTAGGCAATTACTCCTGCATTGCCCTACCTCCTGTCGTCAGCCCATCCTATGAAACTTATTTGTTTGCTTGTTCCATCATCTCGATGAAATCATCGAATAAAGACTCCACATCATGAGGCCCAGGGCTTGCTTCAGGGTGGCCTTGAAAACTCATCGCAGGACAATCCGTGCGTTTGATGCCCTGCAAGCTGCCGTCAAACAATGATCGGTAAGTCGCTACGACATTATTCGGCAGACTCGCTTCATTAGCCGCAAAACCGTGATTTTGGCTGCTGATCATGACCCGCCCCGTGGCTATTTCCTGAACCGGATGATTCGCGCCATGATGGCCGAATTTCATTTTTTCGGTTTTTGCGCCGCTGGCTAAAGCCAATAACTGATGCCCCAAACAAATACCGAATACCGGAATCTTCTTTTCCAGTATTGTTTTGATCGCCTCTATCGCATAAGTACAGGGCTCAGGATCGCCGGGACCATTAGACAGGAAAACACCGTCAGGATTCATCGCCAATACAGTTTCAGCGGGCGTAGTTGCAGGAACAACAGTGACACGACAACCGCGATTAGCCAGCAACCTGAGAATATTACGCTTAACGCCGAAATCATAAGCCACAACATGCTTGGTCAGGTTTTCGGCCTGGGTATGTCCATGCTGCAAATCCCAGATATTTTCAGTCCACTCATAAGGCCGGGCAACAGTGACTTCCTTAGCCAGATCCATCCCTTTTAACCCAGGAAAACCTTCAATCGCTTTTTTGGCAACGTCCACATCAACCGACTCACCCGCCATAATGCAGCCGCGCTGTGCGCCCTTGTCACGCAAAAGACGAGTTAATTGCCGAGTATCAATGTCGGCAATAGCGACCACGTTATTATCAAGCAAATATTGCTGCAAGGTTTTAGTGCTGCGCCAGTTACTAGCCAACAACGGCAAATCCCGGATCACCAAGCCACTGGCAAAAACGCCGACAGACTCATCATCTTCGTCAGTGGTTCCGACATTGCCGATGTGGGGATAGGTTAACGTTACAATTTGCCGCGCATATGAAGGGTCACTCAAAATTTCCTGATACCCTGTCATCGCCGTATTAAAAACCACCTCACCTACAGAACAGCCATCTGCACCAATGGCTACACCGTTAAATACCGTTCCATCTTCCAATACCAATAAAGCAGACCTAGCCAAACACGTCACCTCAAATGTGCAAAACGGGATGAACCCTTAAGGACTCATCCCGTTGTAAAAAACAAAACTAGGGTAATTTTACGAGATTATGCGGTTTGGGTCATTAACAATTTTTTAAACCAGCAGCATCCGGCCTATTATAAAGTCCATTTTGTACGCGCAGCACGGTTGCTTAAGTTGCGAAACTAAACCAGGGAAGACAATGAAGCAATCTTCTGCTCAACACCGATAATGGCCCGATTCAAAATACCGAGATTTTTTTCCTCAACGATTTGCATACCCATCACATAAAAAATGGGCATCCATAGCGGATTAATCAAAAGCCCGCCCAGCGCACTTTTCCAAGTTCGCTTCAGGTTTTTTAACGGATTAAACGACTCCGACAACGAGTGCATCGGATACTCGGCAAAAACAGCGGCAATCGGATGCAGGATAATTTTTTCATGTCCCTCAAGCTGCGTCAGGGATTGCAGAAGCTTTCGCTCCATGTTGTGATAATTTATCCGCGCATAACCCGCAGAAAATGCAAATGTAAGCGCGACCAGCGGCAACAGAATGCTTGGAGGAACCACCGGCGCGAAAGTGGAAGACAGCATGACGATACCCAAACCCAACATTAATACATCTTCACCCCGCTCCACATCGCGATCAATGCCCTTGATAACAGCAGAAACGCCATTGCCGAATTGGTCTTTTAAATAATCTTTTTCTTGTACCATGGAAATTCTCCTTATGGATAGTGCTTCAAAAGCACACCTTATGAAAAATATCAGATACGCGAACCTCATGCACTGGATTGAGTTACAACCCACAGCAATGGCCGCGTCTTCTTGTGCCGGACTTACCGGCCCACGCCCATTTGTTTAATTATTATTCTCCTATCGCTAGTTTAATTGAGCTTTTATTCAACGGCAAATTTGAATATTCTGAGCTGGATTAGTCGTCGCAGGCAATAACATTGTCGCTTTTTTACAACCTTCAGATCACTGATAAAACTCACGAATATAAATAAAATTTCTGCTGCCTGTGGCACTGCCAAAGGTAGCGGTGGCAGTGGGATTCGTCCCGAACCAAGGCATATTAGTTGCCGTAGCGGAGGCTTCTGTCGCCGAGGTACAAGTGTTGCCGCTCGCACTGCTGCCAATATTCAACGTCAAACCAACGCTGCCGGTGTTCCCTGCGCCGGGCGCTGTCAAACTCAGGGCGGGATTGAACACCCCTGCAGCCATTGTAAGGGTGGCCGCCGCCGAAGAAAAATACGTTTCGCACGCGTTCAAGTTTGGAGTGTAATAATTCATAATGATGCTGGTAGCAGGAAAACTGGTGCAACTATCATCTGTATTGACAATGTAACTACTGCCATTCCAATACTGCGCCTCAACCGGTATCGTCAAAGCCTGCGTTTCAGGCCCTGAGGCGTTTTTCAAACTCAAAAGCCCGTAACGCAACGGCGTAGCTGTGAGCAGAATGCTCGCTGTGGACATGGTTACCCCATCCGAGTCGACCGGCAACGCGGTCACGTTCACCGTAGTTGGAGCCGCTGGACTGGTTGGCCGACTGATCTGGTGCTTGGCAGTAACCGTCGTGCTACCCGATACCCAAGTGTTGGAATTTGTTGCCGTCGGGGAAGTGCTGCTGGCTGCAATAGCCGCACCTGTGGGCTGGGATGGCGACCACGTGCTGGCGGCAAAACCAAAGCCAGGGACTGCTGCAGAGGCCGGAGCTGCACCCCAGGTGGTCAGCGGTAACTTAGCCCAACTGGAGCTGCTGCCGACACCCGTGTAATTGGCCGTCGTGCCGTTGCTTGCATTTTGTGCCGTAAGCGTGAATACCGTCGTAAAACCGTCCTGACCAAAGTAGGTGAAATCGGTTGGAATGTAGCCGCCCGATGCCGCCGGGTGCGTGGTGCAGGCGGCGCTGGTTGTCCCCGCTGTTATGGAAAAATGATCGGGCGTGAAACGACCGAAATACGGAGAGGTAATCGTGCCACCTACAGTATTAGTGCCACCAAAATAGCAACCGTATTTACCGTTGAGGTCTATGACATTCGGATCGGTTGGATCAACAATAGTGCCGAGTTTGTTGTCGACAACGCACTCGGGCGTTGATTTGCTGCGATCCACGTCAACGAAACTGCCGTCGTCGTAAACACCCCAAGGCATAAAGTGGAAATTACCAACTTCTGAATAAGTGAAAGCCGTACCTTTGGAAACCCAGCTTGAAGCCAACGTCGCCGCCGAGAAGGTTCCACCGACGGTACCGCTCTGCACGGCACCGCTGTGGGCTACGACCCTGTTGTTATTGATCATGGCAGTGCCGGTGTAGTAGTTCACCGAGGCGGCATCCAGCTCGAAAGCAGCCCCGGCCTTGATGATGGGCGTACCAGCCGTCCCGGTATTATTAGCATTGGGTGAGGTCACGCTAAAACTGGTCGGCCGGATGGCGAAATTATCGGAAGAACAGGCAGTGATCCCGCCGCTCACCATGCGCACCCGCACGTCTTTGGCAGCGTTCGCGTAGTTGAAGGTAAATGTCTTCCGACCGGAGTTGCCCAAAACAAAAGTATAGGGCGATGCTGGCGAAGTGGGACTGGCAAGCGATGTGCTGCCGCACGATCCGGCAGTCACCCCGGTCTGATCGACCAGATCCACGGCTACCGAACCCGTAAAACCGGTGTTGATGGCTCCGGCCGTCAATGCCAGAACATCCACCGTAAACGGGGTACCGGCCAGCTTGGTAAAGATCGGCGTACTTGGATTTTTCCCTGTTTCCACGGCATCGAAGGCACAGGCATTCGATGAATAGGTAAGAGAACAGCTACCGCTCGTCGAGCCGTTGTAGCATACCGCCGTCATGCTGCTGGGTGCAGTGACGGAGCCTCCCAATGTAACGGCCCCGGTACTTGCATAGCTCAGCGTCACCAGTACTTGGCCACCGCTAAATGTCACAGGGTCGGACGACCAAGTCGCACCACTGATCGCGCCGAGATCCACCGTCACAGGACCGGTATAAAGCGCTTGGCAGTCGGCGGTGGCACAGGCTTTTATCGTGATAGTTTCTGGCGCACAGGTAAGTGCGCTGCCATCATGAATGATCCTCACATGATTGAGCACCGGCGTTACAATGGGATTTACCGTGCAAATTGTGAGATTGTCTATTTCGTGGATATTAGTAGAGGCTCCCGTTGAGCCGGTGAAAGAAAAATTCCAATAAGTAGGCACGGTCGCCTGTGTCGGAATAGCCTTGGCATCGTACTCAGGAATGATAGTTTGTTCATAGATACCGTCGCCGTTGGTATCACGAAGCACAGTGGTCTTCGCATGAATACTATCGGAATGATCCACAGTAATCTTATAGCGATAACCGGGGCCAGCCACCGCCCCCGGACTGTCAACCCCACCTGGAACCGCCGCACGCGTGTGGTAGTTATAGCCGCTCTGGCCTGAGCCCGAGCCGCGGATGGTTAGGTTGTCAGGAAAAAAGCCAGTGCCACCGACACGTCCCTCGGTGGGATTTGAATAGTTGCCGTATTCATCCAGACCGACCCCCATCCAACCACCGTTAAAACCATCAATCCCGGTGCGCTGAGCGTAGCCCAACGATCCGCCATAGGCCCCGGCGACCGGTGCGATAGCTCCATCGGAAAGCGTAACAGCCACGCCATCTGCGCCGGTACCGTTATAGGAGAAATAATCAAACATGGCCTCGACTTTATTGCCAAACCCTGGAAACAGCCGCCGTAAATGAACAGCGGTTGCCTCATTGGTATTGGCATCAGTCAGGCGTAAACGATTGTTGACGATATCTGCATCATAAGTAGTGCCGCCGCTCTTGGTTCGGGTCCAATTTGATGTTGACAAAAGAGAGACGCGATCAAAGTTATCGGAAAAGCAGACGAGGAATTCCACCTGTACCGTTTGCGTGATGACAATCGAATCTGTCGTGTCGGTTGCAGTGTAAGTGATCGGCCCCTCAATAGTGGCGTCCCTTACTTGAAACGTAGCCACGCCGCTGGCATTGGTGGTACCGCTTACCGTAGTGATGACTGAACTCCCCATATTCGCTGCCAGCGTTACTACTTTTCCGGAAACCGGCGTACCCGAACAGGTTTTCAAAGTTACCGTAATCGTCGCCGGAGTAAGTCCGTCCGATACCACATTTCCAGAGTCTGTAACCACTGTCGATAGGGTTGCACTAACTCCGCTAGAGGAAGAGGGGGTATACGTGCCTATCGTCACACCTGTGTCGTAGTTGCCGTTGGAGTCTTTCTGGAACACCTTGTAGGTATATGCCTGTCCATTGGTGAGAGCGGTAGTCGTGCAATCTGCGCTGCCTCCTGTACCGTTAGTTCTTACAAGAGCGGTGGATGCGGCAGAAGAAACCACACAGGCTAGAGTTGCAGTTCCGTTAGTGCCGCCCACAGTTGCCGTTGATCCTTCGACAGGCACTTGTGATCCAGCTGTCCCTGCCCATCGATACACGACCGAGCCGCTGGTGGTCGCAAAGTCGCTGGAGACCGATGTAATCCAACTCAGCGTGACACCGGTGTTGCACGCAGCGCCAGTGGTTGCCGTCGCACCCACTGGCGAAAGATTATCTATAGTTACCGTAGCACTTGCGTCATCGGTACCCGACTGCGTATTGGTACTGGTGAAAGCAGTGACGGTGCCCCCCACGTCATAAGAAAGACCTGATGGTACTGGCATGTTGGCATGTGTTTTTGGGGTAATGCGCACCTTGAAGGTAGTCGGGGTGGTAGTGACTGGAATAGGCGTGCCACCACTAAAAGAAATTGCGTTACTTGTAGGATTAGCGACAGCAGAAAAATATGTCGTAGCCCCGTCGCTGCTGGTAATGCGAACCTCACTCAAGGACTCAAACGAGTTGGTTCCGGTAAGAGTAACAGTGAGCGCGGTAACACTATCCGAACCGCTGCTGGTTGACAGAGTAAAAACATCAAGATCGGTAATCGCCGCACTTGGTGCCAACGTGACATTTACTGGATTTGTTCCGTCGGCGAGGGTGGTGGCTGGATAACATACAGGCGAAGAAGCTGCCTCAGCCAGGGTGCCGAAATTCGTTGAAGTAGTCACTCCTGTAATGATGGACGTTCCTGTATGGGTTATGTTGCCGTTCGCCAGCGGGGTGTAGGTAGTAGGACGCACCTGAATACCCTGCCACGTGAGCGTGTTAGTCCTTGTGCTGACTGCCGTTACGGTAAACGTGATAGCTGTAGCCGTGATGGAGGTGATCGCCATTGATGTTCCAGTCGCAACATTGTTAATGTTCCTGGAAGCGGTACCATTACCCGTCAGCAGTATAGTGACGGTAGCAGCCGTGTTAAATTGAAATCCGGTCGGTGCGGCCAGAACAATATCACCTAAACCAATATCGCCCACATTCGCCTCTGCGATGACTGGACTGGTCAACGTAGTCCAAGTCCCCGCCGCACCACAACCCGGCGCGGTATTGGAAGCAATAGCACTACCACCTGTTGCCGTAGTTACAGTGACCGGGGTCGGACAAGCCGAAGTAGTGAAAGTGAGATCACTGCCGTTAGTCGTACCGACGGAATTCGTACCATTTACCCGGAAGTGATAAGTCGTGTTACAGGTCAGACTGCTCACAGCCGCTGAAACTGCCGACCCGCTTGCTCCGGTAGCTAACGGGCTTTGTGTAGCGGTGGCTGAACTGCCGTAAGCCGTTGTCAGTCCGTAGTCGAAGATAACCGTGGTGCTCGCGCCGTTGCTGCTGACCGTGCCGTTTAGCGTCGCTCCTGTGGCGACCACCGAGGTGGCTGCACTGGTGATGGCAGTGGGCAGAGTAGGACAGGCCGATGTAGTGAAGGTAAGATCACTGCCATTGGTCGTACCCGCGCTGTTCACACCATTTACCCGAAAGTGATAGGTCGTGTTACAGGTCAATCCCGTCACGGCGGCAGGAACCCCCGTCGCGACCGCATTGGCTGCCAGCGGGCTGGCCGTCGCCGTAGCGGTGCTACCGTAAGCGATAGTCGTCCCATAGTCGAAGGTGACGGTAGTGCTCGCTCCGTTGCTACTGACAGAGCCGTTCAGCGTCGCTCCCGTTGTGGTCAGCGAAGAGGCAGCATTGGTGGTGGCTGTGGGCACAGTGTAAACGATTATGCCACTGGCCAGTGTAACTGTGGAGCTATTCGCCCCCCCCCCACCACCACATGTATTATCGCTGTAGGCGCGGACACCAACATCATAGGTTCCGGCAGTAGCGGGGGCAGTAATATTGAAGGTCTCACTGTATGTCCCATTACCGTTGTGATCTGGGGTATCAACACAGGTTGTGATTTGAACGTTGGTTGTAATATTTGTCGTCCTGAATCGGGTAGACATCCAATTCGAACCGCCCGTATTGGTTTCCGAAACGGCTACAGAAATAGTCGCTCCACCTGATACTGTGATGCTTGTACCACCATTCAAAGTAGCAGAATTAACCGTAAGAGCCGCTTGAACTGGATTAGCAAAAACCAGCGCGCCAAAAACAAAGGTTGTAATCCAGACTAAAGCTGTAGGGTGGATTCGCCGAAAGGCAATCCACCGCAATTGCGACGGGCTGTCATCGGTGTTGTGCATGTGTGATGGTTTGCTATCGCGAAACTGCCAAACAACTGTAACAGCGTAGATTTGGTTGATGGTTTTCTTAACCCACCGTTTCTGATCGCAATAAGTTAGATTACAAAAAGCCGTAACCCAGGCTACCCATCTTTCCAGCAAACAAAACAAACTGAAGCAGA
>DATBQC010000201.1:0-12794 GCA_036561065.1 Methylobacter sp.
GCGTATAGCGCCCATCCCTTCCAAAAGATAAACATCATTCCGATGATCCAATACCTTAATATGCAGATCCTCTATTTCGCTGGTTGGCGGATTTTCGCTGCCTTGCATTAGGGCAGAGGTCATCGTGGCGAGATACGGGTCTTTATAAGGGTATCGGTAAGATGCCTCATCGATTCTTTGGGCAAAAGCATTCGGTTGGAATGACAAAACCGCTGAGAAAAAACAGGATATGAGTAAGGCTGATTTTTTTTGTCGCATTTCATGTCTCCTTATGTGCACCTTGGCTACTTTGACGGTTGTCGGGCTTCTGGTTTTTCCCTATATAAACGGTAAGACTATGTGACGACGCCATCTTGATAGAAAGTTGATCGAATCGCTTTTTCATACGGCGGTTGAATTCCCGCCCCACGTCCCACTGTTTGATCGGCAGGGTCTTGATCCGTGCCTTTATCATCACCGCATCGCTCGCAAAACTGTCGACACCCAATATTTCCAAAGGCTCAAGGATGAGCGTGGCGTACTGAGGCTCCCTCAGCATTTCTTGTCCGATTGCCGCCAGTTCATCCATCACGGTATCGATGTTCTCTTGATAAGACACGCCTACATCGAAAACATAATAGGCAAACTCCCTAGTCATGTTAGTGATGGGACCTATCGAACTGAAAGGGATCGTATGCACATTGCCCGCCAAATCGCGTAGGCGGACTGTACGAATCGTGATAGCTTCGACAAGACCGTCCTTTCCCCCCAAGCTGACGACATCGCCAACTGAGATCAGATCCTCGAATAAGATGAATAGGCCGGTAATGATGTCCTGCACCAGTTTCTGTGCGCCGAAGCCGATCGCCAACCCCGCTACGCCGGCGCCTGCCAGCAACGGGGCGATATTGATACCCAGTTCTGAAAGTACTATCAGAGTCGACATCACGATCAGCACGATGAATAACGCATTGTGAGCCACTGAAAGCAATGTCCGACGACGCGCGCTGAGTGGTTTACGCTTCTGGTTCTCACCCGAACCTAAGTAACCTTCTATCAAAAGCGTCACACTTTCCCAAAGCAGCAAGGTTATCAGGACAATTCCGCCGATCTTGACGACCTCGTCGCTGAACGTCTTTCCCAAACCGGTTGTCATCCAGACGAACGTAGAAATACCCCAAGCCTGAAACACGGCCAGTGTCATAAATAAATAGACCAATCCTTTCACGCCCATTTGCAGGATCGGCAGGTAACGGTTGAACCTCTGTTCGAGACTGGGAAAGCGTTGCCGTAACGCCTCGTCGAACCTAAATCCGTTGCGGAATACGCGTTCGATAAGCCAGATGCTGGAATTCCCGATAATCAGGAGCGCGGCCGTCAACAGGGTACCTTTCAGGATAAACAAAAAACCGTCGGTCAAGGCGAGCGCCCAAATTCCATAAAGCATTAGCACATAGATAATTGCCATAACATGCCAGAACGAGGCGAGTCGCCTCAGGATATGCCGAGGATGCAGTTCCCTTGCTTCGACTGCTTCCGTACCACGGATATATTGGGCTACGCATCGCCGATTTTGCAGGATCAGAACAATTAGCAAGCCGGTCACCAGAAGGCCGAGAAGACGCAACAGGGTTTCATAAAGAGGAAGCGGCATACCGATAAGCAGCGCCGCCTGCAAGGCAAAATAGCCGTAAACCAGTGTAATGGCCAGCCATCTGAACCAGCTATCGGCATACAGGGCAGTCTCGTCGCCGATCGGCAAAAAACGAAATTGAGGATGATGGGGCGCAATGAAAAATCGAGCGGTCGCCACAACCACATGAACAATAATGGCCGCATTAATCCAGGCTATCGCAACCAGGCGGATGTTTTCGCTGGGTTGGACGAAACCCAGCGACACATAACTTACAACGGCAAAGGCTATGACAGGCAACAAGGCAAGCAACAGCAATACGAAAAGATAAACAACGCATATTGCCCATCCATCTCCATCCGCGGGACGGCGCTCCAAAGAAGCTTCACGCAAATGTTTCAATAGCCGTTGGACGACAAAGAAAGCCAAGTAACCGCTGCCCATAATGCCGACAAGATTTTCGATGACGCTCAACCAGAGATTACGCCTGTCCAGATTCGAGACCTGCCTTTCCAACCAGTCTACGACCTTGGGGAACTCATGGAACATGGTAACGGCTTTCACCGTGGTCTCGACAGACTTGGCTAACCGATCCGAAAGCATCTTCAGTAAATCGACGGTGGTGCTGCCCAATGTCGGCTTTTCAGTTTCATGGGACCCCGTCATTTCCTGCTGCGTTCGAACCAGCAGTTTGAGCTGGCCGATCAAACGATCCCGTGCTTCCGGATTTTCCAGGGTACTGATGACAGACTGAATCTCAGCCGTTTCCGGTGCGGTTTTCGCAGCCGGTTCCTGGGCATGGGTCTCTGCACAGCAAAGCCCGAGCAACAGCCAGCAAAAAACGATGAATGGGTGATGTTTCATGACTTGAACGCCAACCGGCTGGGCAAAGTCAACGTAGGACTCTTGAAAACATAATAAGCTCCAGCTGAGTAATCACGACTTGAGAGCGTCCGGCTCGGAGATATAAAGCGGGAGCTTCGTCCCACGCTGATTACTTCATCGTATTCACACTTACGATAAACAACCATCTATGAGTGGGCTTGCAATCGACAGAAAATGAATACAGGTTAGAAAAAACAAGTCATTTGTACAATTAGTGGAAGTACCTAATTCAAAAACACCATATTGACTTATATTTTGCGGTTGGCTTTCCTACGAATCATCAAGGTCGACGTTCATAAGTAGCTGTACGGATTTATCTCCACTCAAAAACAAGAGACACTTCATTATGGATTTTTGCGTTTCCGATAAAATCGGTTTCATTAGACCTTACACAATGAGACATACGATTTATCAATGACACCACAACAAAAACCGTTAGCGCGCCATATGTCCTGACCTCCTCCGCAACAGGACTTGTCGGATCACCAGGATTAAAAAGTATACTTCGCTAATTCTATTCATCCCTTGTCGGTAGTTTTGTATAAACAAATATTTTAGCTTTAGCTAAAAGGACAAAGCCATGAAACAGTTACATCGAATCAGCCGCACCGATGAATCTCATTGGGTAGGAGACGGTTTTCCGGTACGAACCCTGTTTTCCTATAACACCCCGGATGCTGAGGTGAGCCCGTTTCTGATGCTCGATTATGCCGGGCCCGCCGAGTTTCCAGCCGCATCGAAACCCAAGGGCGTGGGCATGCACCCGCACCGCGGCTTTGAAACCGTTACCCTTCTTTATCAAGGTGAAGTCGAACACCACGATACCGCAGGCAACGGCGGCCTAATCGGCCCCGGCGATGTGCAATGGATGACTGCGGCAAAGGGGCTTTTGCATGAAGAAATGCACTCCGCTGCCTTTACCCGGCAAGGGGGAACCTTTGAGGCGATACAGCTTTGGGTCAATTTGCCCGCCAAATTCAAGATGGTTGCGCCGCACTATCAGCCCATAACTTCCGACCGGATTCCGGTGGTGAAGCTGGATGATCACGGCAGTATCGTGCGGGTTATCGCCGGGACTTATCAAGGCGTTAAAGGCCCTGCAACCACCTACACTCCGATCAATTTATGGGAATTGCGCCTGCTGAGTGGGCAAACTGTTGATCTAAATTTCCCCGAGAATTACACAACGCTGCTGTTTGCCTTGAAAGGCAGTGTGACGATCAATAATTCTGCAACACTGAACGATGCCGAGATCGCCTTCTTTGAGCGAAAAGGCTCCGCTATTATCCTGACGGTGCTCAAAGATGCCTCGCTGCTGGTCATGAACGGGGAACCGATTGACGAACCGATAGCCGGTTACGGGCCGTTTGTGATGAATACCCAGGAAGAAATCCGGCAAGCTGTCGAGGACTTTGAGAGCGGGCGCTTTAAGTCATAACTAAATCCTGCGGAATACTGGATTGGTATTGTCTGGGTACATCATCCAAAGCCAGCTTTGGACTCCAGGACAATGTCATGCAGTTATCGATTAATGTCAGCGGACGATCAATTTTAAGGACGGAGGTCTGAGTAGTGATGAAATTTCTTTGCGTAGCATTGATGTTGGCATTAATCAGCTGCAATCCTGAAAAGCAGTGGCAGCTTCATGAAATCACCGGCCACCTTCCTGACTTGCATTTTTCGCTGTTGTCCGACACCGGGCAACCTGTAACAGAGCAATCCTATCAAGGCTACTTAGTCATGTTATTTTTCGGTTTCACGAACTGTCAGGCAGAGTGCCCAACCACTCTGTTTCGTTTGGCAAACGCAGTGCGCCGTTTGGGAGATCATGCGAACCGCACCCGCATACTATTTGTCACCTTGGATCCCGGCCACGACACCCCTGAAGTTTTGCACCGCTATTTGACGGCGTTCGATGCCGGACATGCGATTGGTATGACGGGGAACGAAGGCGCAATCGAAGACATCGCGAAACATTACCGGGTGGCTTATCGCCCTAAAAAATCGGATTCCGACGACATCGTTCACAGCGCTGCGGTTTATGTTTTTGACCCGCAAGGTCATGCCCGACTGCTGATAACGCCGGATGATGCAATTGAAACGGTAGCGGACGATTTGCGACTTATGCTGGATTCAGTGGGACCATAGATACATGACCTCGCTGCAATGGCTAGTCCCATGGGAGGCATCCTATTCCATTGCCATCGTAACGGCCATTACAGCCATGCTGTTTATAAAAGGCTGCTTGAAATGTCGGCTCCCATTTCGGCAAAAACTATACTTTTGGGCCGGACTGCTATCCCTGTATGTCGTATCTCACACTCAAATTGATTATTACGCTGAGCATGCATTTTTCGTTCATCAACTCCAAAGTCTGGTGCTTCATCACCTGGGGCCGTTTTTGATCGTACTGGCCTCCCCTAAAGACGCGCTGTCGGCTGGTTTCCCTCTGGCAGGTCAAGGATTGATCCGAAAAATTTCAACGTGGAAGCCGGTGCAATATTCGGTTAAGGTATTATTCCATCCCGTCACCGCAGTTACAGGGTTCGTGGGGATGGTTATTTTTTGGCTGCTCCCATCGATCCACTTTATCGCAATGCTGGACTGGCGCATCTATCGCCTGATGAACTGGAGCATGGTTTTAAACGGCCTGATGTTTTGGGGGATTGCGCTGAATGCACATTCCATACGATCACCCGGCAGCCGCATCGCGATGATGCTGGCTGTGGTTCCGCCGCAAATCCTCATCGGCGCTTTAATTTTTTTCACTCCGCATGAGCTGTACCCGATTTACAGCCTATGCGGACGCGCATTCACCGGCATGAGTTCCATAACAGACCAGCAAATCGGCGGCTTGATTCTCTGGACTCAAGGAGCAATGATGAGCGTGATCGGCATACTGATTGTGATTCGTGAGGAATTGCGACAACCGAAACTAATTTCATCAGGAAGTGTCTCAAGCTGATCGATTAAGCGTAAAGTCTGCCGGATCTGGTTTTTTAAACGTTTGCGCTACCTTAATACCGCCCCATGAGTCTAACGCTTGTTTAAAAAGGCTCGCCACTTCCCACGCCGTCTGGATGTATGCCTTGCCACCCGGTGAATCGGGATCGCATTGCGGGATCAGGTCCAAACCTAAAATTTGGTGCCTCATGTCGGCTTTTTCATGAGCCGCCCAGTAACCTTTGGGCGTCAACCCCAATTCGGCCAGTTTCGGGTTTATAGCCGAAAACAAATCGCATGCGAAGCCCTCCGACATCAAGTTAATCGTAATAATCTGATGAGCTATCGGTTCACGTATAACCGATCGGATTAAATACGTGCATAACGCCAGAGTTTCCAGGGTGGGGGGCACTGAAGTCGGCTCTTCATCGGCTGTCAGAAAGCCGAATTCACGCATCCATGCGCTAAGGTCCGCAGGATGCGTCACTTCTTCGGCCGCGTGTTCGCCAAAAGCATCGCGAAAGCGCGGGTCTTGACAGCTGCCGTAGCGCAAGGCCACTGCTGCAGTGAAGTCACAGGATAAATAATAAAACTGCCGAATCCATTTGAAATCTGCGGGAGAAGAGGATTTAGCCAGTTTTTTGAAAAACACGCTCTGCCTTATGATGCTTGAATATTCTTCTTGCATCTTCCTAAGCCATAGACTGGTGGGTATTGTGCTGGGTTGCATATAGTTGCCTTTTCCCAATTTGTTTCTTAGCCGTCGTTGACCAACCGCCGTTATGAATTACGGTTTCTTTTCCAGCGCATGTCGTAACGATGATACTTGGCGCGTTGTCACCGGAGACGCCGCATTGCCCCAGTTGTTACGAATAAAACTAAGCACCTCGGCAATCTGTTGGTTGGAAAACTTTTCCGCAAAACTCGGCATTTTCTGGGGTTCCGTCCCCCCTCTCGTTTGTGCAGTCTTGCTTCCTTCTAATAGCAGGCGAATCAGTGAGGCGGGGTTTTCCGATAGAACAATCGAATTTCCGGCAAGATTCGGAAATTTGCCCGGTTCGCCAATTCCGGTTATTTGATGGCATTTTGAACAAAATGACTGGTAAAGACCTGCACCCGGATGCTCCGCGTCGCCGGTTACCATTGACGACAATGCTATGGCAGCAGCCGGAGCGTCCGGTTTATACGAGGCCTTTTCGCCGTAGGCGGGAAAGGACTTCAGGTAATGTGCGATCGCATTCAGGTCGTCTTTACGAAAATATTGTGTGCTGTTTTCGATGACGTCGATCATGCTGGCAAACGCGGCTATCTGCCCGCCGTGGCCTGTTTCCAGGAATGCTGCGATGTCTGCTTCAGACCATCGACCCAATCCGGAAGCGGGGTCGCCTCTCAGATTCGCCGCAAACCAGTTATCCACCAAAGCTCCCCTTAAATACTTCGGCGACGATTCCATATAGGCCTTTTCCTGAAAGGCAAGGCCGCGCGGCGTATGGCAGGCGCCGCAATGGCCGAGCGACCGCACCAGATAGGCCCCGCGATTCCATTGAGCGTCATGATCATTATCCGGTTCAAAGCGCTTATGTTTGACAAAAGCCGCATCCCAGAAAAACAGGCTCAAGCGTATATTGAACGGGAAAGGCAGCTTCGTTTCGGGCGGCTTATGACTGACAGGCGTCACCTCATTCATGAAATAGGTGTATAGAGCATGAATATCGTCGTCCGTAATAGCCGTGAACGATGGATAAGGCATTGCCGGATACAAACGCCTGCCATCCTTGGCAACACCGTTTCGGACAGCGCGACCAAAATCATGCAGGCTGTAGTTGCCGATACCGGTGACAGGATCCGGCGTGATATTCGTCGAGTAAATTATTCCGAACGGAGAATTGAGCGGCAGCCCGCCGGCAAACTTGGGGGATTGCGGTCCGGCCGTATGACAGGCAATACAGTCCCCTACCCTGGCAAGGTAAGCTCCACGGCTAATGTCCGCAGGGTCAACTTGCTGCGCCGCGGCAAGGCCGGATAATAATGCCGCACAAGCGCCGGCTATGACCTTGGGTGTTATCCGGCTTAGGATGATCCTCGATAACATAATCATTAAAACCATGAGCTGCATGGTGACACCAACAAAACTGCACAGATATTGAAGATGATCGCCACGGTGAAGATCAAACTCGACATCGCGCTTAATTTCACTAAAAACCGGTTTCGATTCTCGCCCACTGACTTAGGATCAGACTGCCGCCATAAAATCCATGCGGCTAATCCAGACGACAGAGCTATCGTGAAGCAAGCAATGCTGATTGCGGCCAGTATTGCGGATACTCCCTCCCAGATCGGCGCAGACAGAGGCGTCTGGTGAGGATAGCAGGCATAGGCTGCAAGCGGCTCGCTCAAAAACACTTGCGCGATCCATGCGACCGGAGCGCCGAACAGCCCCACCCATATGAGTATCGTATTCATCCTATTGTCAGGAGAAGCGGAAGGCTCCAGGGATGAATCGTGCTTGAATGAACGGTTCATAGTCTGTCCTAGTAAAGGTAAGGCGTTAGATACAAGGTGGTAAATACAAACAACCAGACCACATCGACAAAATGCCAGTACAGCCCGCCAATAGTTACGGCGGCGTAGCGCCTGTGATCAAAATAACCGAGCGCAAGCCAAAGCAGCAACATCGTCAAGATGCCCAACCCGACGATGACATGCAGCATATGAAATCCGGTGATGGTGAAGTACAGCGATCCATACAGGTTCGATGTCATGTCGTAAGTTTTTTTGCTCCACTCATTAAGCTGGATGACGACAAAACAAACGCCAAGACCGAGCGCCAACGCCATCGACGCAAGGCTCCAACGCCGCTGACTACTCTGGATGCAGCGCTCGCTGACCACAACGAATACACTGCTGGCGAGCAAGATTGCGGTATTCACACCCGGTATCAGCAGATCCGGCAAGCCCTCAGGCGGCCAGTGCTGCTCCGATTGAGATGCCAGGTAGAAGTAGGTAAACAGCAAATAGCCGAACAGCGAACCTTCGGTGACTATCAATGCCAGCACTCCCCACCAGCCGCCGGAGCGTTTGCCCTCGCTGCCTACCGGCAGCGCTTGGTTTGGTTGCATCGCCTCAGACATAGTCGGCCTCCTGATCGTGCGTAATGTCCGGCACACGCTGGACTAGGTTTTTCCTCGGCCACATCCATACCATTAGCGACAAGCTGCAAGCCAAAATCATCAGCACCGTAAAAAACTGCCAGTGCAGCAGCAAGCCGACAAAGGCCAAGGCACTAAACAGCCCGAGAAAGAAAGGAGTGTAGGAATCGTCCGGCATTTTGAGGATGATGTCCGGTTGGGCATCAAGCGGCGTCGTGCCTAGCGCTTCCCGTCCCTCCATCAGTAAATAACCTTGCTTAAGGCTTGATCGTCCGCCCCCTTCTTCCATCCTACCCTCCCATAACGGATGGCGGCTGGCGACAAATGGAATGACCGCAAAGTTGTAAGCCGGCGGCGGCGATGGCATTGCCCATTCCAGCGTCGGTGCATCCCAGGGATTCGAAGCCGCCGAAACGCCGCGCTTCAGGCTGACAAAGAAGTTGACCAGAAATATCAAAATGCCTGCGGCAAAGACGAATGATCCAATCGATGTGACCATGTTGACCGCAGTCCAACCCATGTGCGGCGCATAGGTATATATGCGCCGCGGCATGCCCAGTAGGCCAGCGATATGCATCGGGAAGAATCCCAGGTTAAAGCCGATGAACATGACCCAGAAACTCCATTTTCCAAGCGTTTCACTCATCATGCGGCCGAAGAACTTGGGAAACCAATAATAGATTCCGCCAATGACCGGAAACACATTGATGCCGATCAAAACGTAATGCAAATGCGCAACGATGAAGTAGGTTTCGTTTAGCTGAAAATCCAGCGGGACAGCTGCGGTCATCACGCCTGAAAGCCCGCCGATCACAAACAGGCTCACAAAGCCGGCGAAAAACAGGAACGGCGTATTGAACACCGGGCGTCCCAGCCAAATGGTCGCTATCCATGCGAATACCGCGACGGCGCTAGGGATGGAAATGACCATGCTGGCGGCGCCGAAAAAAGACAGCGCAAGCGTCGGCAATCCTGTGGCGAACATGTGATGTATCCATACGCCGAAGCCCAGCAGCATGGTCGCCATGGTTGACAGCGCAACCGCCGAGTATCCGACCAGCGGACGTCGGCAAAAGGTAGGCAGCGCATCGGATACGATACCCATGGCGGGAAGCACGACTGCGTAAACCCATGGGTGTCCGAACATCCAGAACAAATGCTGCCAGAGCAGCGGCTTGCCGCCATTTAGCACATCGAAGAAATGCGTGCCTGTTTGGCGGTCCAACCACAGCATAAAAAAGGCTAGACTGACCGAAGGAACAGCAAAAATATTCGCGACTGCTGCAGTCAGCGTCCCCCAAACGAAGATCGGCACCCGGTCGATCGACATGCCGGGGGCGCGCATCCGAAATAGCGTGACAATGAAATTGACAGCACCGACGGTCGTAGAAATCCCCAGCAACACCATGCCTAGCGCGTAGACATCGATATTGGGTCCGGTGTTATACTCCAACCCTGCGAACGGCACGTAGTTGAACCAGCCTGCGTTCGGCGCTTCTCCCAGAGGGAAACTGGCGTAGAGAAAAATACCGGCAAACAGGAAAACCCAATAAGAGAGCGCGTTAAGACGCGGAAACGCCATATCCCGAGAACCCAGCATGAGCGGCCACAAATAGTTGGAAAACCCCGACAGTATCGGCAACGAATATAGAAAAATCATCGTTATCCCATGCATCGTGAACAGTTGGCTGTATTGTTCCGGCGTCAGCAGGGTTTGATCCGGCTGTGCGAGTTGCACACGCATAATCAGCGCTTCGACTCCGCCCATCAGCAAAAAAATAAACGCGGTGACCAGATAACGCAGCCCTATGGTTTTATGATCGACCGTTGACAACCAGCCTCGCCATCCGGGAGCCGACTCCCATAATTCGACGAGTCGTCTTTCGGCAGCCGAACCGACCGGGGCAGAGCCCATCTCGGGTACGCGTGTAAGATTAAGGTCAGGCATGCTTTGATCGACATCTTTCATGAGCGGCTCTTCCTTCCTAGTTAAGTGTCGATAAAAATGCCGACAGCGCGTCAATCTCTGTCGCCGTTAATACCATGTTGGGCATACGCGCACCCGGTTTGAGCTCTTGGGCGTGAGTAATCCACTGCACCAGATGATCTGGAGTATTGGTTAACAATCCGGCGGCAATAAGGCTGCGCGATTTCAGATGTGTCAAATCGGGTGCATGAGCACCCACGGCCTCGGTTCCGCGAATGGCATGACAACCGGCGCAACGATCCAGAAAAAGTTTCTGCCCGGAATTAACGTCGTTTGCGGAAACCGTTACGGCTGATTGGCGCTGGGCGTCTTGCCATGTCCTGAATTCATCTTCGCTTTGTGCAACAACCGCCAGCCCCATATGCGCATGCTGAACCCCGCAATACTGCGTACATTGCCCGCTATAGACGCCCTCGGTATCGGCTTGGAGCCATTGCTGATTGGTCAATCCCGGAATCATCTGTGTTTTGCCGGCAAGCATAGGCACCCAAAAGGCATGAATAACATCTGCGCTTTTCAGTTTGACCAGAACGGGCTTTCCGACCGGGATATGTATCTCATTGGCGGTCACAAAGCTGCGGGTCGGATCGTCATCTTCATACTCGACCTTCCACCACCAGTCGTAGCCGGTGACAGTCATCGTTAACGCTGGAGCATACGCAGGTTTTGCAATCGCATTAAGCGTAACCAACGTGTAAATAGCCAGCGCAAACAAAATGCAGGCGGATACGCCGGTTCCGATATAGATCCAAGGCATTCCTTCATCTTCTCGGCCAATTTGATGGGTATCCTCAGCGGAACGGTTACGGAAAACAGCCATGACCAGAAGCGCCGAGATGATGACGAATATGACAACCAAAAGTGCGACAAACACCCATCCCAAATGCATTGTAGGCATTGAAGCCGGGCCGTAACTATATAAAAAGTAGTTAAGCGGGGACGCTTCATTATCTGCCAATGCCGCGGAAGTCGGCAGAAACGCCAGGACACATAAAAAAAATACGTAATTAACCGATGCGACGAGACGAGACCTGAGTTCGGATCCATTCATTTACTTATCCTGCAAGCGACTCTAGGCTGATTGTTTCTTAGCCACGTTGGCAACGTGGCTTCCCTGGAAACGGGCAATTTTCAATTCGTTCTCCGACGGTTGGCGACTATTATCGGCGCCGGCAAGCGTGCTCGCTCCATAGGGCGAGCCGCCGGTGATTTCGCTCATATTCAGGATCTCCTGACAGGAATAAGGAACCCCCACGATGATCATGCCGTGATGCAACAAAGTGGAGTGAAACGAGGTAATCGTGGTTTCCTGACCGCCATGCTGCGTACCCGTAGACGTGAACACGCTGCCGACCTTGCCGATCAAGCCGCCGCTCAACCACAACCGGCCGGTTCGGTCGAGAAAATTGCGCATCTGCGCGCACATGTTGCCGAAACGAGTCGGCGTACCGAAGATAATGGCGTCGTAATCCGACAATTCGTCCACCGTCGCGATTGGTGCGTCCTGATCGAGTTTGGCTCCAGCCTTTCGCGCCACGTCTTCAGGCACCAAATCAGGCACACGTTTGATGTCAACCTCAGTGCCTTCAACGCCGCGCGCGCCGTCAGCCACCGCCTTCGCCATCGTTTCGATATGTCCGTACATGCTGTAGTAAAGAACCAGAACTTTCGTCATGCTGTATCTCCTCATTGCCTGTAGTCTTAACAGTGAACCTTAGGTAAAGCTAACCAAACGCAATCCACAAATGAATTGGTATCTTGGCTTTACCACTCTGGCTATCGGCCGCTTAGAAATCTATAACATGCGGTAAATCAATGATATTCGTATCACTACCTATCAACATCAACTCAAGGCATGGACGGTATTTAGTTGCGAATGAAAATACAGCGGGCTGGTTTGGAACTAATGAACAGCACCAGCAGTTGAAATGAACCTTATTAGTGAGGTTCATTTCAACCTTTAACATCTTTTCGATCCGTGTTAATAACCTATTTTTTAACAGTTATGTCTGATTTTACTGGGATTATTTGTACGTTGAGTTTGTGGCATAGAAATAGCTTAGGCCTGTATGTTCTTACTAAAGTCAATTAAGCATTTATTGCTTAAAAGCAACTTTCACCTTAACAATGGGAAATAATATGAAAAAACATATCCATAAAATGGCAACTTATACCGCATTGGTTTTGATTTCATCGCTTTCTTCACCAATGGTTGTTT
>DATBQC010000202.1:0-1749 GCA_036561065.1 Methylobacter sp.
TTTATTAACTAAAAATAACTGTGCAGACCAGCATCAAAAATACCATGAGTGAAATTCAAATATCCCTGGATAACCCAAAATCACTCAGCAAATTATCTGATGATCAATTTCAGGCTTTATTACTTGAAGGCGTCTCCAGAACATTTGCGCTGACTATTCCCCAGCTGCCGGAAAAATTATACGGCGCAGTGGCTAATGCTTATTTGTTATGCCGCATTGTCGACACCATAGAAGATGAAGTTTCTCTTACTCCAGAACAAAAAAAATACTTTTGCACCGAGTTTATTCATATCGTAAAAACCGGCGCGAATTCAGAGCCGTTTGCCGTGGAACTTGCCCCCCTGCTTTCCGAGCAAACCATTCCCGCCGAGCACACCTTAATACATGTCTTGCCCCGCGTTATTCAAATCACCCATAAATTTGACCCCGACCAAATTGAGGCGCTGGCTTCCTGCGTAGAAACCATGGCTGAAGGCATGCCGATCTTTCAGGCGCAGGATCTTCATGGCGGCCTCGCAACACTTGCTGACATGGATAGATACTGCTATTACGTTGCTGGTTGCGTCGGAGAAATGCTGGCCAAGCTTTTTTGCCATTACTCACCGGAAATCGCCCAATACAAGGCCGAACTGCTTAAGCTATCGGTGTCTTTCGGACAGGGACTGCAAATGACCAACATATTAAAAGACATCTGGGATGATGCCGGCCGCGGCGTTTGCTGGTTACCGCAGGATATTTTTACTGAGACTGGGTTTGATCTTAAAAATCTGACCCCTGAAACCAATGATGAAAATTTCAGAAAGGGCTTGGAGCACTTGATCGGTATTGCGCATGAGCATTTGCAAAACGCTCTGAAATACACGCTATTGCTTCCTAGCCATGAAATCGGCATCCGTAATTTCTGCCTTTGGGCATTGGGTATGGCCGTTTTAACCTTAAAAAAAATCAAACAAAACCTGGATTTCAATCATTCAGACCAAGTCAAAATTACCCGCAACAGTGTTAAAGCAACGATTCTTGCGACCCGATTAACCGGACGCAGTAACACTCTGCTTAGCTTACTTTTTAACGTGACAAGTCGAGAGCTCAAAACGCCCGGCTGGACATATTCAACACCATCCTCAAAAGACAACATAAAACTTTAAGGACGTAACCTATGTTTAATGAAGCAAATTCAGAGATCAATATCAGCACTATTTCGAGTTCGAGCTCATCGAATACCGCCAATAACTTTGATCACAATCTCAAGCTGGCCATTAACAAAGCACAGGAAAAATTATTAAGCCTACAAGACAAGGAAGGCTACTGGGTATTCGAACTGGAAGCGGACTGCTCGATCCCCTCAGAGTACATCATGATGATGCACTACTTGGGTGAAATCGACGAACCGCTACAAGCTAAAATTGCCAACTATTTAAGATCCCGTCAGTCTGAAGACGGCAGCTACCCACTGTTTACCGGTGGCGCGGGCGATCTTAGTTGCAGCGTTAAAGTCTATTTCGCTTTGAAAATGGCCGGAGATGCTATCGACGCTCCGCACATGACCAAGTTAAGAAATTACATTCTCAGTCAGGGCGGCGCGGCAAAAGCCAACGTGTTTACACGCATTGCATTAGCAACATTTAAGCAGTTGCCTTGGCGCGGCGTTCCGTACATTCCTGTCGAAATTATGCTGTTTCCCAGTTGGTTTCCGTTTCATTTGGACAAAGTATCGTACTGGTCCAGAACCGTTATGGTACCGCTGTTTAT
>DATBQC010000203.1:0-2437 GCA_036561065.1 Methylobacter sp.
AAATAAACTTTATCGCCCGTATGTAGCCCTACACCTGTTGCCCTGATTGTGTTCTTTAAAGTTCGCTGTTTGATCATAAAATAAATAACGCTAAGTAGAGAGGGCGAAAAGACGCAAATTTTATCACAATCAGCCCCCGAAATGGAGACTGAATCCATTACCTACAGGACGCAGGTAAGGGCCGTGAAGAGGAGCGGGAGCTTTGCTACCCGCCCCCACTAGTCAGCTTGGCGTCTTAGAAAAGCTGGAATATCCAGATAATCTAAATCCATTTCTTTTTTCGGCTGGGCGCCAAAACGCGTTTCTCTACCTTCGGTTTTGTTTTGACGCATGACCGTAGGTTTATCCAGGCCTTCGTAATTAGCTTCACCGGCCACATTTTGATTCACATAGTTAACTGACGCTTTAGGCGCAAGTTTAACCACGCGTGATGGCAAGCCCATGCCTGTAGCCACCACTGTCACTTTAATCTCATCGCCCAATTCAGGGTTAATAGACATGCCGATTTTGATCACCGCATCTTCAGAAGCAAATTCGTGAACAATATTACCGACTTCATCAAATTCGGCTATACCCATGTCAGCGGCAGAAATATTGACCAAAATGCCGCGCGCGCCCTGCAAGTTAATGTCTTCCAGCAATGGACAGGCAATAGCTTTCTCAGCCGCTTCCCGCGCCCGGTATTCGCCTTTCGCCGAACCCGTACCCATGATCGCCGCACCCATGCCGGACATGACCGTTCTGACATCGGCAAAATCGACGTTAATCATACCTGGATGCACGATAAGCTCGGTAATGCCCTGCACCGCGTCCAATAGCACGTCATTAGCCGCTTTAAATGCATTAACCAAAGAGACATCGTTGCCCAATACCGGCAACAATTTTTGATTGGGAATGATGATCAATGAGTCTACGAACCTTTCAAGCTCTGCTATGCCTTGTTCCGCTGTTGCCAGTTTCTTTTTGCCTTCAAATGAAAAAGGTTTGGTTACTACCGCAACCGTCAGTATACCCATACCTCTGGCAATTTCTGCAATCACCGGAATCGCTCCAGTGCCGGTGCCGCCGCCCATGCCGGCAGTCAGGAAAACCATATCGGCACCCTGCAATACTTCCCTGATGCGCTCTTTGTTTTCGTCTGCCGCCATTCTTCCGACTTCAGGATTGGTGCCTGCACCCAAGCCTTTGGTCAGCTCGACGCCTAACTGGATAATTGTATCAATGTTTAACTTTCTTAGTGCCTGTGCATCGGTATTTGCACAGATAAACTCAACACCGTCGACAAGATTTCCGACCATATGACTGACCGCATTGCCGCCGCCGCCGCCGACACCGATAACCTTGATGACCGCATGTTCGTTGCTCATATCCATTAATTCATATTTCATAGCCATAACCGTTGCCCCTTAATTATTACAAAAATTATTAAAAATTACCCTGAAACCAATTCTTCATTCTTGAGAACACGCTGGGGCCGTCAGAATCAATGCTTCTGCCTACACCCTGGTGATCTTTGCCATACATTAACAATCCGACCCCTGTGGAGTGGATCGGGTTTTTAACCACCTCGGTTAACCCTGTCACATTTTGTGGCCCGCCCATCCGAACAGGCATATGGAAAATCTCTTCCGCTAAATCGATTAATCCCATTACTTTTGAACTGCCGCCGGTTAACACGATACCGGCAGCAATCAATTCTTCAAAACCGCTACGTCTTAGCTCCGATTGAACCAGCAGCATCAGTTCTTCATAGCGAGGTTCAATAATCTCAGCCAGATTTTGCGTTGAAATCTTGCGCGGCGCCCTATCGCCGATACTGGGCACTTCAATAACCTCATCGACATTCGCCAACTGAGTTAAAGCGCAAGCATATTTCCGCTTAATATCCTCGGCATTCAACGTCGGCGTGCGTAGCGCGACCGCTATATCATTGGTCACCTGATCGCCGGCGATGGGAATCACTGCGGTATGTTTGATGGCACCCTCGACAAAAATCGCAATATCCGTAGTGCCGCCGCCAATATCGATCAGGCAAACGCCCAATTCCTTTTCATCTTCGGTCAGCACCGAATTGCAGGACGCCAATTGCTCCAGCACAATGTCATCGACTTCCAGGCCGCAGCGCCGGATGCACTTGACGATATTTTGCGAAGCGCTGACACTGCCGGTGACCATGTGCACCTTAGCCTCCAACCGAATGCCCGACATCCCGATAGGCTCCTTGATGCCTTCCTGAAGGTCGATCACAAACTCCTGAGGCAAGATATGCAGGATTTTCTGATCGGCAGGAATCGCCACTGCTCGGGCCGAATCGATCACCCTGTCTATATCATACTGGGTCACTTCCTTGTCCTTAATAGCCACAATGCCGTGAGAATTAAGGCTTCTGATATGACTGCCCGCAATGCCCGCATAAACCGACCTGATCTGGCATCCG
>DATBQC010000204.1:0-2498 GCA_036561065.1 Methylobacter sp.
CTTTGAATTGCATTGATTGTTTTTTCAATTCCGCTCTCGCGCGGGGGTGGAAAGTTTCGTGGAAACTTTGCCTCGCACGCGCGCGCGTTGGCCTGACAAAATTCCCTCAAAAGACCGGATCGACCTTAGCATAACTTAACATAGCTGGCCTTTTTAGGGAGTGATAAAACCCCATCAAATGCCTTCGCGCGCGCTCGCGCGATACAGGTGCGGAAAATCAAATGCCGCATAATTCCGGCAATTTCCGGCTAATAATGCCGGATGGCGCTTAGGGGAGCGCCTCTCGAAACTCCCTCGCGCGCGTGCGCTTAGTGGCGAAATCCTTGCGCGGATGAAAGGCCTTGGCTCAAAATCTGGCTAGGCCTAAACAGCAAAAAAGCTCCAGACTTTCGCAAGTATCTTTTGCAACGCGTAAGCCTTTGAAAAGCTTGGGACGCGTTTCTTATCCGAAAGTGTTCTATTTCGATGCGCTTTTATAAAACTTACACACTACGGTTGAAAGTTTCAAAATAACAGAATTCAATACAAGTAACACTGCGCAACCACTCCAAAACGCACTCTGCGAAACGTACGCAACAATCACATCAACAATAGTCAATTCAGAAAGTCTTTGACTATTTAACTTTGTTATCCGAACTCTATCCAAATTGTTTTTGCTCAAAAATTCAAGCGGATCAGAAATTTTTTTGAAATACCCGTCTAATTCATTATTGAATATAATCCAATATCCACTCCTGTCTGCGTCAACCTTAGCAAACATATACTTCATATATGATTTCACTTCCAACCTTAATACCTCAATGTTAACAGCACCTTCATCAGACGCTCCATCCTGTTCAGTTATCTTCTGACCAATTATCTTCACAAAATGTTGCATTTCTATGACATCTACCAATGCATCCTTAGATGAATAGCGCGCGTCTCCAATTGAGTTTTCGAACTTCTCATTAAACAACCCAATATAGAATAGTACTGACTTCTTATTTTCATTTGAATATTTCTCAAGTTCCTCAATCCACTTACCTCCATAGTCACTATACAATTTCCTTGAGACTGGTACCAACGAGATAACCCCAGCAAGAGCGATACATACAACCACATACTCGGCTGCCGCTATGTGCCTGTCCGTTATTCGTAACGCAAATCTGCTATAGAACACGTTAGCCGATATAAACCCAATTATTACAAAAAATAAAAGTGCCAAAAACACGTTAGCGCCCAAAGCAATGCTTACACCAAAAGATATTAATCCCTCAAATATCGATATAGTAATTAATATAACTAATATCTTTATTATGTCATCGCGAATTGGCATTGGTTCTCTCCTTGCACATATAGCTAATAAAGACTGGTGTTTTTTACGATCTATTCTAATACCGGGCGAGAACCTCAACTAATTTTTGTGATGTATAGTATACGACCATTGCGGGATGCCTACGGCGTCTTCCCAGAAACCATCCATTAGCGTCGACCCGAGCAATCCAAGAATGACACGCCTCGTCGAGGCAGCAATTAGTAAAGAGCCAAACGAAATAGGAGAGCACCACGATCGCGACGAGCCAAAGCGTCATCTTGATTCCGCGATCCATGCGCTTTGTAGTTCAACAATACGACGCGTCCTAAAAACCAAGGTTTTTGAGACAGCCCCCGCCGTTCGTCTCAAAGGTCTGGCATATGCGCAGTTCGCGCTGCGGGGATGTAACGATAGAGCGTAGCGGGTGAAACGCCAAGGCGGTGCGCTATCTGCGTCACGCCTATATCTGGATTGGCGAGCATCGCCTTGGCGGCCTCGATGTCGTCGTCGGTCAATTTCAGCGGACGGCCTCCCGTGCGGCCAATGCGCCGCGCGGCGGCAAGGCCTGCTTGGGTGCGCTCTCTGATGAGGCTACGCTCGAATTCCGCCAATGCGCCGAACATGTGAAAGACGAGACGCCCTTGCGCGGTCGTCGTGTCGAGTGCTTCGGTCAGGCTGCGAAACCCGATATTTCTCAACCGCAATTTCTCGATGGTTTCGATCAACTGCTTCATCGACCGCGCCAAGCGGTCGAGCTTCCATACGATCAGCGTGTCGCCGCTACGCGCAAACTCCAGCGCGTCATGCAAGGCGGGTCGATCCGTAACCGCGCCCGACAATTGCTCGGTGAAAATCTTGCCGCATCCTGCCTCGGTCAGCGCGTCTCGCTGCAAGGCCAAGTTCTGGTCGATGGTTGAAACCCGCGCGTAGCCGATCAACTGCCCTTCGGATGGACTCCCCCGTCCGTCCGTGGCGACGGTTTTGCCTTCGCGTTTTTCCGAGCGGCGGGGCGGCCTCGTCCCTTCTTTAAGGATGCGCCCGTGCTTCCCGCTATTTTCTTTGCCATTGATTGCCTCTTGTATCTCTCAATTGCCAAGCGGCGCGAAGCCGGCGAGGTTGAGGACGCAAGTCAGCCCGAATTCCTCTGGGGTCGTTGAGCCCGTTTTTGAGCACGGCGCGGCTTGCGTCCGATTGTCCGAATGCC
>DATBQC010000205.1:0-1652 GCA_036561065.1 Methylobacter sp.
GACCTGAACGACGAACAACTGGAACGCACGCAGGTGATGTATGAAATTCTTATTTCCTTGTTCGAGCGTGCTTATCTGCTGGCCTTTGAAGACAACATGTCGCGCAAACAACTCAGGCGTTGGCGCTCATGGGAAGACTTCATGCGCGAGTGGTGTCGCCGTGCTGATTTCAGGGAGATGCTGCCGAGATTGCTGCAAGGTGAAGATCCCGACTTTGCAGGCTACATCATGCGGTTAGCCAAAGAAGAAGTAACTACTTAGTAGTCCCCTCACCCCAACCCTCTCCCACAAGGGGCGAGGGAGCAAACCCAAAAACACCACCACACCTAATCCCCTCTCCCTTGATGGGAGAGGGCTGGGGTGAGGGTGCAAGGTTTTAAACTTCCCTTCTGCCGCAGCCGAGCAGCACAGGCAAGACGGGAGCTTTAGGCGAGCACTGTTTGAAGTCCGCAGTAGCTCACGTTTTGTGTGAGATGCCAGGCTGAGTTGCGCAGCCCCCGTGTTGACGAGCACGCGCAGGGAACCCCGAAGGGGCAAGAAGGAGGATGTCTTTTTAGCTCCGGCATAACCTGAAGGTTAGCCTTCACTGAAACTTCGTTTTCTTTGACTTCTTTCTTTTGGACAAGCAAAAAAAAGAGATTCGCTGTCGGGCACCCCCCCCGACGGTGTTTTTTACTTGACCGAAATTGAAATACGAATTGCTAACCCCGAGATGGATATAATAAAAATTGCAATTAATCCAGTGATTAGTAGGAAAGTTGCCGATCCAATATTGGAAGAGTAAAAAGCTATAGTCCTCCAATCAATGCTTTCTCTTCCTGCCCAAAATGCCCAGTAAAGCATCAAAGAAAACATTAGTGGCCCAATTACACCTGTCACAAGCAACTTTCGTTTGGATGCCTTTTCTTTTGAAGGCTTATTTTCATAATTGGCTAAAGTCACCTCATATACTTCGCGGTGAAAACTAAGCCAATAAGAACAAAATAGAATGAGCACGATGGTCGCAAGCGCGCAATACAATATGACGACCTGAGCAGGAAATGGATTCTCTTGGTGCAATAGTCCAACGCTAGCAGCTGTTTGAAGGGATTTAACTATCGGCTTGAACCACTCAATTGTATTTACTGCCCAGAGCGGTGAAGGTAGCAATAATGCTGATAAATAAAGTACATATCCACCCACAATAAATATTGAAAGCGCAGCAAATACAGGGTGCCAAGGATTGTTCTTTTTAGGCGCATTCATAAGGCTACTCTTTCATTGTTAAAGCTCTATAATGTTCGAGACGCGGCACTCCTGCTACGCTTTACCACAATATTGTACTTTTAACCGAATATCAAAATCTCACCCTTACCATCGTTAGCCAAATCCCCACCAAACTTCTGCACGCGGTTCTGGCTGAGGTGAGCGAATTTGCTGGGCAGGGTGCTGAATGCTTTGAACATCAGGTTGAGGAATGGCAATCTGTGGTGGCCGCAATCCTGAATGGTGGTGTGGAAGTCGGTGTGTTTGAACAGCAATATGGTGCCGTGGCGCATGCCGAAGCCTACGTATTTGCCGACTGAACCCATCACCCCTATGGTGCCTGCGATCATGCGCGAAGCGCAATATTGACCTGCGTTGCCTTCAATCAATAACACACCTCTGCGCAT
>DATBQC010000206.1:0-5659 GCA_036561065.1 Methylobacter sp.
ATGCGGATAAAGTCGATTTTTTCGGCCTTGGTTTTTAACGGGCCGGGCAATACTTCCTGTTTCCGGTATTCGGCAAATGCCGATGAATTGCCGATGTCCCGGCATAGATCGAGCGAAGCGATCAGCGCGTTAATATCCGCATCGCAGCCCAGATAATTCATGTCGATATTGGGCGCGGCAGCCGGATCATTCGAGCTTAAAGTAATCGAGCCGCAGGATGCGGGGCGAACCAGGCTTGGGGCAATCGCATAACAGTTGTCCGGCACCCCAGTCGCAAGCTCCGGCGAGGCAAACGGAAACGCGATAAACACCGGCTGGATGTCGGGAGAATGCAGCGCCGGATTGGATTTCCACCATAACGTCGCCTCGGCGGCATTACCTTTTAATTCCGGCAGCTCGCCTTTGCATTCATAGTTGATTCCGGCCAACAGGATATGATCTTGAAGATGCTTGCCTACGCCCGGAAGATCGACCACAACCGGGATATTGAGCGCCGCAAGCTCAGATGCAGAACCTAATCCTGAGCTTAGCAACAGCTTGGGGGTATTGATCGCGCCGCAGCAAACAACGGTTTCCTGATTCGCCTTGAAGTTGCGGATTTTTCCGTTGACGACGACTTCGACGCCGGTACAGCGGGTGCCGGTAAAAGTCAGTTTGCGTGTGTCGGCATTCTTCAGCACCGTTAAATTAGGCCTTGCCATCGCCGGCACCAGATAGGCGCGGCTGACATTAAAGCGTTCGCCGTCCTTGCGGTTCAACTCGAAATAACTGACTCCATTCAAGTCAGGGCCGTTATAGGAATCAACGTAGGGTATGCCTTGTTCCATCGCGCCTTTGACAAAAGCTGCCGCCAACGGGCTGGGATCATCATTCAGGCCACAGGGCATTGGGCCGCCAACGCCACGGTATTTGCCGACATCCCCGGAATAATCTTCCATCGATTTGAATATCTGCCGGACGTTTTCATAGTCCCAGCCATGGTTGCCGTGATAAGCCCAGCTGTCGAAATCCATCGGATGACCCCACACCCAAACCGAGGCATTCATGCTGCCGGAGCCGCCTGTCATTTTGCCACGGGGGCAATGAACCACGCGGTTATTGGCATGTTGCTGCTTGACGGTGTTGTAGCCCCAGTCCAGATCGCCATAAAAAAGATTAGGCCAGCGGTAAGGCGTAAAAACATCCTGATGAGTGTCGGCAGAACCCGCTTCCAATAACAAGACGCGCCAGTCGGGATTTTCAGACAGCCGCGCCGCAGTGACCGATCCGCCGGAACCTGCGCCAACCACGATAAAATCATAATCGTCGCTGAGGTTGTTGACTAATGATTGCTGATTTTCGAAGGTTTTTTGCGCCTCGGCGTATTGCCGCTCGGCAGCTTCGTCCTGCTGTATTGTCGCCATGTAATCCGCATGACTGATCTCGCCGTGGAGAACCTGATGAAGGAGCCTGCCTGTTTTTGTTGTCATTATTTAAAGCCCTGAATTTGTATAAGCATAATGGAACACGGATATGACGGATAAAAAGGCGAAAAGCAAAGGGCAAAAGAGTTTTTTCGCCCTTTGCCTTTCGTCCTTCGTCTAATCCATCCGTCTTCTACTTTAAACCCTAGAAAAACCCCAGAGGATTAACATCGTAACTCACCAACATATTTTTGGTCTGCTGATAATGATCCAGCATCATCTTATGGCATTCGCGGCCTACACCGGATTTTTTATAACCGCCGAAAGCCGCATGTGCCGGATAATGGTGGTAACAATTGATCCACACGCGCCCGGCCTGAATGCCCCGACCCATACGGTAGGCGCGGTTCATGTCATGCGTCCAGACGCCCGCGCCCAAACCATACTGAGTGTCGTTGGCAATCGCTAAGGCTTCGGCCTCATCCTTAAACGTGGTGACCGCGATAACAGGGCCGAAAATCTCTTCCTGGAAGATGCGCATCTTGTTGCCGCCTTTCATAATCGTCGGTTCAATATAATAGCCTTCGGAAAAACCGCCGCCTAAAAATTCGGCCTTGCCGCCAATCAAAACCTCAGCGCCTTCATCCTTGCCGATTTGCAGGTAACCCAGAATCTTATCGTACTGTTGCTTGGAAGCTTGGGCACCAACCATCGTTTCAGTATCCAACGGGTTGCCACGCTTGATCTGCTTGGCGCGGGCAATGACTTTGGCGATGAATTCATCATAAATGGATTCTTGAACCAATAACCGCGAAGGACAGGTACAGACTTCACCCTGATTGAAAAACGCCAGCACCGCGCCTTCGATACATTTGCTGATAAACGCTTCTTCCTGATCCATCACATCTTCGAAAAAGATATTCGGCGATTTGCCGCCCAACTCAACAGTGGAAGGAATAATGTTTTCCGCCGCGCATTTAAGGATATGCGAACCGACCGGCGTCGAGCCGGTAAAGGCTATTTTGGCAATCCGGGTGCTGGTCGCCAACGCCTGCCCTGCTTCCGCGCCAAAGCCGTTGACGATATTGACCACGCCTGCAGGCAACAAATCACCGATGATTTCCATCAGCACCAAAACCGACGCAGGCGTTTGTTCGGCCGGTTTCATAACCACGCAGTTACCTGCGGCCAAGGCGGGAGCCAACTTCCAACAGGCCATCAGCAGCGGAAAATTCCACGGGACAATCTGCCCGACCACGCCCAACGGTTCGTGAAAATGATACGCGACGGTATTTTTGTCTATTTCGCCGATTGAACCTTCCTGAGCGCGGATGCACCCGGCAAAATAGCGAAACTGATCGACGCACAACGGAATGTCCGCCGCCAGCGTTTCGCGCACCGCCTTGCCGTTGTCCCAGGTTTCGGCAACGGCCAACGTTTCAAGGTTCGCTTCAATCCGGTCGGCTATTTTTAGGAGTATATTCGAGCGCTCGGTAACCGAAGTATCACCCCAAACCGCTCGGGCGGCATGAGCCGCGTCCAGCGCCAGCTCAATATCCTCGGAGGAAGAGCGAGGGATTTCGCAAAAAACCTTGCCGTTAATCGGGCTTGAGTTTTCAAAGTACAGCCCCTTAACCGGATCGACCCAACCGCCACCGATAAAATTTTGATAACGGGACTTAAAGTTGACTTTACTGCCTGGCTGGTTCGGTTCGATATGAAGCACGTCTTTCTCCTAAGTATAGTATGGGGATGATTGATTCTATCATTGTTGACCGACGTCGAATAACCTTCCTTTTCAGGACAATCGCAGTTAAATAAGCTTGGATTTTATAATCACTGGCTAATCAATTGCGTATAAATGGGGTTATTTTAACTTTCAGGTTATTGGAGCCGCGACTTCAGTCGCGCCAGTAGTTATATTTCCTTCACAACTGGCGTTATGGCTAGTACGCGACTGAAGTCGCGGCTCCATTCCCTGATTTTTAACGCAGAACTTAAAATCACTAAGTAGAAGTTACACCCTATCGTTTTATTTAAGCGCGATTGCCCTACCTTCCTTTTTATAAAACCTCAATCGTGAAAATGGCTAGACTCACAAATCCCCCTTCATCCAGTTCCCCGCACAACATTGGTGTAGTTTACAGCTATTTTATGCACTGTTTTTGTGCGTCAACTTTAACAAAACCCGTTCATACCTCACCCGCACCTGATGACAAGCGCGGTGGCTTGCATCTTGCATAACGCACTTCAGGGGTGTCACCACTGTCTTGTCTCATTTTTTAACGCATAACCCTAAGGATAAATTACATGCTGTCAGAAACTGAACGTTTCGAAACTTTCTCTCCCTATATCCGGAGTGTTTCCCAATGCAAGGAAATTCTCCGCGACCTGAACGGAACCTGGGGCTTGGTTTCCGCCATCGCGGAAATCAGCTGCCCCGCAGAAGCTGCAACCATACTGCCGGCAATGGAAGCCACCAAAAAAGGTTTTGCCGATCTTGAAAGCAAACTGACCAGCCAATTGGTGTCCGAAGAAATCAAAAAAACCTGCCTCGAACTGGAATCCAAAGCGCAAGTATCGATAGATATTCTGGTGCGCAACCTGTATGAACGCACCGCAGACATCGGCTTTCTGACTACCAATGCCGATATATGCAATTTTGTGCTGTCCACCGTAAACGGCGAAAGAACCGATATAGATTCGATTAACCAACTGCTTGACGAGTACGGTTCAAAATATACCGTCTATGACGACATCATCATTCTGGATACCGACAGCCGCATACTAGCCAGGCTTGACCGCAACACCTCAGCGGCCCAAAGCATTTCCGAGCCGTTTCTCCGCAAGACCTTGCAGTCGACAGCTGAATATGTTGAAACCTTTGGCAAGACAAGTCTTCGGCCCGGCACAGACCGAGCCCTTATTTATTCAAAACGCATCGTCGATCCAGTCGATGACTCGGTGATTGGCGTTTTGTGCCTGTCATTTCGTTTCGATAACGAAATGGAGGGCATCTTCCGCAGCCTGCAAAAGAAAGGCGACAAAGCCGTGATGTTGCTGCTGAATGCCGATTCGGTGGTGATTGCGACCAGCGACCAGGATCATGTACCGATTGGTCGCGTCATTGAAGCCGTTCCCGAAGGCGATGCCTACGGCATGCTCGACTTTGCCGGACGCGAATACCTGTCGGTAACGCACCGAGGCCGGCCCTACCAGGGTTATGCAGGCCAGGAATGGTACGGGCATGCGATGATCCCATTGCAATCGGCATTCGGTTTTTCCGCGTCCGACAAGGAGATCAATGCAGAAATTCTTCGCCATGGCGACTCGCTGTCTACCGAACTGTCCAGCCTGATTGCCGATGCTGCCGAAAACATCAACCTGTTCCTGCACCGCGTGATCTGGAACGGTCAAGTCATGGCGACCAACGAGCACGGCAATCTTTTATCGCTGAAAGCGATTCTAAAACAACTCCGTTCGATGGGCGCGCGCACGGCCCAAGCGCTTGCCGATTCCAGCAGCAAACTGCATACCACGATGATCACCTCCGAACTTCGTAATGCCGAATCCATCGCGCGACTGATGATCGATATTATGGATCGCAACCTGTACGAGCGCAGCAATGACTGCCGATGGTGGGCTCTGACCTCGGAAATCCGGCGCATTCTGTCCGAAGGCCGCCTGAGCTCCGACGATAAAGCCAAAATCACCGACATCCTGATCTACATCAACAAACTTTACACCGTCTATACGCGCCTTTTTATCTATGACATCAAAGGGAATATCGTCGCCGAGTCCAACCTGCATAACGATCCGATGGACGCCATAGGCAGACAAGTGACCGCCTCTTACGCGCAGGAGACTTTTTCCTTGCGCTCGCCGCAGGAATACCGGGTATCGATGTTCGAAGAATCCTGGCTGTACGACGGCAAGCCAACCTATGTCTACAATGCCGCGATCCGGCATATCGATGACATGAACAAAATAGTCGGCGGCATCGGCATCGTTTTCGATTCCACGCCCGAATTCAAGCACATGCTTGAGGATTGTTTGCCCGACAAACCCGGCTCTTTCGGCTTGTTTGTGGAGCGGCCCAGCGGCCGCATTATTGCATCGACCGAAGCTTCCAACTACCAGAACGGCGATGTGCTTTGGATAGACCCTGATTTTTTTGAGCTGCAAGAAGGTACAGGAAAATCCAAAATCGTACTTTATAACAAAAAGTACTATGCCGTCGGCTGTTACTCGTCACG
>DATBQC010000207.1:0-7887 GCA_036561065.1 Methylobacter sp.
GCTCTTCTGACCCCATCATGCGGCGGCCTTTGCGCCGACCGCGAAGAGAAGCGAGTAACCCGCGGGAACGAAAGCCGCCGATCGCAGAAGTAAGAGCAGGAGCAGCTTGACTCTGACGACCCCAATCAGAGAAGACTCTCACATCCCGAAGCTGTGGACCGACCGTTGCCGCACTGCATCCTCTGTCCCGATCAGTAAATTTTGATCTCCTAAAAGCGAAAAGCAGTCGGCACACATGAAGAAAGCCATTATGTTAGTAACCCCAGAATTGACCTTTACCCAAAAGGGGGCACGAGAGGCGCTCAGCGTAACGCATGCAGAAATTCTGCAGGAAATATCAAAACATAAGCTACGTTTATTCAAAGTACCCCCCGCGACAAAGAAGTCATTTCTATTTTATATACTTTCAATGTTCGGGTTCATTGATGGACTATCTCCGGAAATAATTACACAAATTCAAGCGATAGTGATAAACGAAAATATACAAATACTTTTTATCGATGGATCGAATTTAGGATTGGTTGCGAAATATATTAAAAACGCATTCAAAAATGTTAAGGTTGTTACATTCTTTCATAACGTCGAAACTCGGTTTTTCTTAGGCGCGTTTTTGGAGCATAGGGCAATAAAATATTTGTTTGTAACTATTTCAAATTATATTGCAGAAAAATCCGCCATCGAATTTAGCGATGTGCGAATCGTTCTAAACAGTCGTGATGATCAAATGTTAAGGCAAATTTATGGAGGGGGAGCAACGCATGTTTCGTCAATTGTTGCTCGATATGTCCCGAAGATGTATACTTGTGCATCAATCAGACCAATAAGTGAGCGTTACTGCTTATTTGTTGGTGGAGCGTTTTACGCAAATGTTGCTGGAATTAGGTGGTTCGCTAAGAATGTAGCATCAAATATATATATAATGACGATAGTTATTGGCCGGGGCTTCGAAAAATATAGAAATGAATTAGAACAGTACAAAAATATTCGCGTCATTGGGGGGGTCAACGATCTTGGCCCGTGGTATCGCCACGCGCACTTTGTCATTGCACCTATCTTTGACGGATCCGGCATGAAAACGAAAGTCGCTGAAGCATTAATGTTTGGAAAGAAAGTTGTCGGCTCTCCTGAAGCGTTTACGGGTTACGAAGACGCATTGCCTCAGGCCGGTCCAGTTTGTATTTCAGACGCTGATTACATAAGAGAAATAAATAGATTGTCGAGCCAGCGCTTCAATATAGAAGAAGAGAATTTACGTATGCTGTATGAGCTGAAATATTCAAAACAGGCGGCAACCAATCGCTTCCGAGATATATTGTTTGGTGATAAATCGTAAATATTGACGTATATGATTAAAAAATAACGAAGGCTCATGCTAGGTTAGGAGGTGAAATGAAAGGGCTCTGCAACTACGAAGGCGAGCGCTGCGTCGAAATGAATCGGGTTTAAAAACCTTCGTGGAATGCAATGAACCGCATGCATCTCCATATGAATGGTACAACTTGACCGTAAGTCTTGCAATACGCCTCCGACTACTTCTGCAGCCCCCGATACTGCGGAAATCCAAGAATCATGCACCCACAACGAGTTCAATAGTCTTTTTGGTGAAGCTCTGCACAACAAACCAACTCCAGGCGGCAAGGCTTATCCCGCTGACTCAGGTTTGCCTATATGTGGGAGGTGCGTCGTTGCGAGCCAGTTCGCGCTTTTGCGTGGATTGTCTCGGTTGATGATGTCCCAATAGCTTGCGGGCCGTTTGTCGACGGCGAGCCCCAAGAGCGTTTCGAACGAGACATGTCGGTAATATCGGCGGTTGTAGCGAAACACGAATTCGTTGAGATAAGTATCGAGGTGCTTGCGGCGCAGGCCGTGATATGTCCCGAGCCTCCATCGCCTCATCAGCAAAAAAGCCCGATGAATCCATGGCAAGACAATGTGCGCGGCCATTTTGCCGACGACGCGCGGTTCGTGCCGATAGCCTGTCAGACACGGATATGATTTGTGGCAGTCGGTGAGTAGCGTGGCCTCACGCTTCACATTGGCGTTCACGAAGGCTTCGATCGAGGCGGCGGAATTGTCGGCGATCATGGCGAGGCGAATGCGACCGGAACGCGTGTCGAGATATTTGGAGTGCTTGCGTCGCGGTTTGGCTTGATTTGTGTCGCGCTCGATGACCTCGACAGCTCCGATGACCAGGATTTTGCCGGCGTTTCCGAGTTCGAAGAATGTATCGCCTTCGCGAAAGGCAATTTCAGTCTGATCAACTTCGACACCGCCTTCCAGTGGTTCGCGATCTGGATCGACCATCGAGCGCCGGAGCTTTTGTGTCAGCAGCCAGGCGGTTTTGTACGTCACGCCGAGTTGGTCTTGCAGTTGCAACGCCGACATGCCGTTGGAATGCGTCGTCATCAGATGCGCGGCCCAGAACCATGTCGTCAGCCGCAATCTGGAGCGATGCATCATCGTGCCAGCGGTAACCGAGGTTTGCCGCCCGCAGTCAAGGCATTCGTGCAGACGCGGTCGGCTTTTGAGCGCCGCCACGCGGCGCTTGCCACAGGCGGGGCAGACAAAACCATCCGGCCAGCGACGCTTGAACAAGAAGGCAGCGCAACTGGCTTCGTCGGAAAACGCAGCCTGAAATTGCGAAAGCGAACGCGCGCTGGCCATCGACGGTCGTCCCCGCGACCGGGCGAATCTGATCATTCAAAGCACCTGAGTCAACGGGATAAGCCATCAGGCGGCTAATTCTTTTCGTGAACCATGCTGCGGCGCGTCTTTTAACTTAGGAAAAAACAATGCCCGATAATGATAGAGTAGTTGCCATCATGCTCTCTTCTCCTTTGACGGAGTCTTTTGAATTAACCATAGCGCGCGCGCTTGACTTGAAGAGAATCGGCACTCCTTTGCTTGTATTGTATTGCAATGGTACAATGAAAGGATGTGCCGCCAATCCATTTAAGCTCAGCAACATTTGTGCCCATTGTCGAATTGTGAGGGATGCTGCGCTAGAAGAAAACTTACCGGAAGTTGAGGCGCTCGCTTTAGATGCTTTCGTTCCGGCGGGGGATCAAAGATCAATACTTATGGATAGGCTTCAGTCCTGCAAGAAAGCTATATCTGATGGGGCCGCTTCGACGATTAAGACATTTTACAGAGTTGAAAGCGGTGCTATGCAAGATAAAAGCGGACTTTGCCAATATTTGTTCAGTGCGATGGCGCGTAATTTTGAGGTATACAGTGAATATATATATATTTGCATATCTAACTTTCTCTTAGTAAGAGACGTGATTCGGTTGGAATTTTTTAACGGTCGAATCGTTCCTACAAGAGCGCTTATGGTTGCGGCGGTCCAGCAATCTATAGATTTCACTGTCATCGAAGTATCTGGTTATGGCCAACCAATTTTTCTCTCAAGAAATCATGAAGTTCATGATTTGGGGTATCTGAAACGTAGACTTAGAAATTATCTGGACGGTGGAGATTTTGATGTTGTTTTGGGTGGAAAGTTTTTTTATAATCGACGAAACGGAGCCGCCACGGACACGCGTTCGTTCTTGCAATGGCAAAAATCAGGATGTTGTAATTATCCAAAGGATCGCGAGATAATTGCCATTTTCTTGTCGAGCCCGGATGAGTTTGACGTAATGGGAGATCAATGGTTTACGTTAGGGAGTAAAGAGCCTGCTGAATTTATTATTGAGCTGCGGAAGTTGTTATCAGAGAATTATCGTATCGTTGTGAGAATGCATCCAAACCAGGATGGTGACAGAACGGGAAAGACCAGATTGATCATAGATAGACTTGGTAACATAGGTCAGATTAATTTGATAAGGCCTCGGGATCCGCAATCAACATATGAATTAATAGATAATTCCCGGTATATTTTAACTTTTGGTTCAACAGTGGGCTTGGAGGCAACTTATTGGGGAAAAGTCTCAATGCTAGCTGGTCGAGCCATTTGGGAAGATGCCGACGTGAGCTTCAGCGTAAACACCCCCGCAGATGTTGTAAAACTTATTGAATCGAACCCCGTTCCTCATTCTAGGAAACGGGCTGCAATGGTTGGATCTTATTTGATGGATAAGAAAGATGATTCGGCATCACTTTCCTGGGGCGACGGTGGTAAATATGGGTTCTTCGCGAACGGTAAGAGCTATCTGCCTCTTAAACGAAAGAGCTTCGCTTATTGGATAAGCCGAGCACTTGATCGTTTGATGCGAATTAAAATGATATGTGGGGGATCTAAGCTCGACTTTGCGCATTTTAAGCGGCGAAGCAGAGGGTTTCCGTGAGTCTATTCCATAGTTCGATGGGAATTTCCACGCTGTCTGGGTCTTGCCGGGACATTGATAAATTCGGCGTGATCCAAAACCGCCTGCGGACGGCGGCGATGACGTCGGCCGACCACGAAGCACTTCACCTCCTGGCTTTGTCTGGCGCCAAGCAACAAAATATCAGGGGGCAAGGTTTTGTCGTCGAGAACAAGGCGGTCCGGAAGCCGCGCTGCGTCGCTTCTGCGATTGGCCGCCGTGACCATTGGACGGACCGATACCGAGCTGGGCGCATTCTAGCGGCGACTATCCGGCCGCCATATGGGGAATGTCGGTTTATAGGAAACGCCATGAAACATGACCGTCGAGGTTTCTTGAAAGGGTTTGGCTCGTTTGGATTTTTGCCTTTGATCGGCAACGAGGTGATTTTACCTGTTGTCAATGTCAAGGACCATGGGGCCAAAGGCGACGGCGTGACGAATGACACCGCCGCCTTTGTCGCAGCAACGGCCGCGCTTAACACGGCTAAGCAGGGAACGCTTTTAATCCCGTATGGGACTTATATCGTCGGGGTGCAGATCGGGCCGCCAGGAAATGCGGTTTCGGGATACGCGTACACTTACAGGGATATTGTGAATCTGCAAAACTGCACGGGGAGGGTGTTGGTCAAGGGCCAGACGGACGTCTCTGGGAAGCGCCCGATCCTTCGCGCAGCGACCGGAATGCGTTTTGGGGCGTTTGATCCCGTGACAGGAGCGCCTTACGCATCAACGCATCATTTCCTAGATAAAAATTACCAGGCTAGTGTTTATGAAGGAATGATAAAAATCAAGAACTGTGCGTCGGCCTATATCAGCGATCTGGAATTGGACGGAAATCAATCAAATCTTGTATTGGGCGGGATATGGGGCGACACGGGCTACCAATGTCAGGGCTCAGGCATAGTGAGCCAGTTAAACGGCAGTGTTGAATGTGTGAATGTCTATTCGCATCATCAGGCGCTCGACGGTATTCACCTTAGCGGCAGTCTTGGTCGGCCCGTCGAATATAGACCGCATATCCTGCGAAGCTGCGTTTTCCAGTACAACGCACGGAACAATTTTAGTTGGACTGCTTGTTCTGGAATAAGGGCATACAATTGCGACTTTAGCCATGCCGGAATGGGTTCATTTGAATCCGCACCTGGTTCAGGCATAGATATTGAGCCAGACAATCAGATAGAAGACGGCCTGTTCGAGAACTGCACGTTCCAACACAACTATGTGTATGGAGTTGTAAGTGACGGCAACAGGAATGTATTAGGAAATATTAAATTCGAGTCTTGCAGGATAACTGCGCATATTGAAAGTATTGGCGGCTCTATGCTTGTTAGAAATCCTATGACGTTTAGCAACTGCACTATAATAGGCAGTATGGGGGCGGGACTTTCGTCGCTTCCGATTTCTAGCGTTGTATTCACTAATTGTTCTATTGCAGACGTTCAAGCAAAGGATTGGGGCAGTGGGTATTTGATGGTTGGCAGTAACGCGTCTACCGCTCTTGTAAGTTGCAGCATCACGGCGCATAGACAAGTATGTGGAAATCTGAATAATGCTAGGTTAAGCAATTGTCGCTTTATTTGCGCACGTCCACTTACCCAGCCGCCACCACATGAAAATAATGCTTATGATATGGAGTTTATCAATGTTCGTAACGCGATTGTTGATAACTGCATATTCGAGGATGCTATCCCGGCTGGCGGCGACCCTAAAAAGAAATTGTTCATATCAAACTTGGGAGCGACTTACACTAATAATACTATAACGCCTGGGCCATTCCCGGCTTCGCGTCTATATACGAACTCGTCATAAAAAACAGTGAGCTGTTGGGATTCGCGACTCGCCCTTCAGCGTTTCCCTGGAGGACTGCGCCGTCGAAAGCGTATGCAATTGCACGGTCTCGACGGAAAGCCGCTCGCGCTACCGTGAGCAATTACGAGTGAACCGGCGACGGAAGAGCGTGAGGGGTTGACAACAGATGGCCCGTTACAGAAGGGCATAATGAGGGCGAATGAAAATGAATATTGCTCATGTAATAAATTCGCTCGAGAATGGCGGAGCGGAGGCAGTGCTGTCCCGTCTCGTCAATCAACCGTCAGAAGATACACATCACGTCATTTCTCTTGCATCACCTGGCTGGTACAGCTCAATGCTGGCCAAAAAAGGTATTGACGTGCACCATCTAGGTATGGATTCATCATTAGACTTTGGCCCTTGTTTTCTTGCTCTAATCAGTCTCCTACGGAAGTTGAACCCCGATGTAGTGCAGACTTGGATGTATCGCTCAAACTTGGTCGGGGGGCTAGCTGCAAAGATTGTTGGCATACCTGCGGTATGGGGTATTCATTGTTCGACTTTCGATAGCCGATTGCCTCTTTCGTCCAGGATGATGGTGTATATCTCGGGCGCGACCGCTGGTTGGTTACCCAAAAGGATCATCAATTGTTCCGCTAGATCAGCGGATACTCATGAAAAAATCGGTTATCCGAGGTTATGTACGGTAGTTGTTCCAAACGGCATTGACACCGATGCCTTTCGGCCGAATTCAGTCGCTAGGTGCAAGGTTCGAAAAGAGTTCGGTATTCGTGATGAAATTTTTCTGATCGGCATGGTTGCTCGATGGGATCCGCTGAAAGATCACCGTAATTTATTCAGGGCCCTCCAGTTGCTCGGCTCTGAATTCGAGGGGTCTTGGAAGTGTGTGCTAGTCGGTTCGGGAATGGATGTGAGCAACGATACATTGATGCGGCTCTTAACGGCGGCCGACATTGCTAACCAAGTGATCCTAGCGGGAGTTAGGTTAGACATTGCGGATGTGATGCCGGCGCTGGATCTTCACATATTGCCCAGTACGACCGAAGCTTTCCCAAACGTGGTTGCGGAGTCCATGGCCTGTGGTACTCCTTGCGTCGTGACAGACGTTGGCGACACCGCATTTTTGGTTGCCGATACAGGATGGATCGTGCCTCCGTCAGCTCCGAATAGTTTAGCAGAATCTATTACTGCTGCGATGAAGGAAGCGCGATCCTCTAACAATAACTCCTGGAAAGACAAGCAACATGCTGCACGGGCGCGAATTGTAGCAAATTTCACCATTGACGCCATGTATCATAACTATATGAATGTGTGGTCCTCGATCGTCGCCGCTCCGCCGCAAAGTTCTGCCGCCGCAAATGGGGCATAGCTCCGGTCTGGCAATTCGGTTGCTGCGCTATTTCTGATCCCCAGCAACCCAACAGGAAATAGAATGGGCAGAACACCACATACCGGTAACGGGAAATTGTTCAGACAACCAAGCTTTGCAGGACAAAGACCCTGATCAAGCGTCGCTTCGAAAAAATCAAGTTCACACGGCTGATCGCTCAGAAGTTCGTTGCGGGCTTGATGCACTTCCACTCGTTGCGGGGGCCGATCAGGGTAGGCCCTGCATGCGCTTGCCCAACACTGTCGGTAGAGTGGAAGGCCCAGGGCTGTTTAGTTCTCAATACTGTCGCGCGATCTTGAGGAGGTGGTTGATGTCGAGCCCGGCGCGCCATCGGGCGTTTTTGATGTTTTCGTGCGGGCCGGCGCGAAGCAGATTG
>DATBQC010000208.1:0-5246 GCA_036561065.1 Methylobacter sp.
AAGCGGCCTATGATGAAGAAAGAAGTTTTTACCTCGCACAACGTGGATTTAAAGTGATTCGTTTCTGGAACAACGAGGTTATTGAGAACAGTGAAGGTGTTTTAGAGAGAATTTATTTGGTTATTTTAGAGATAACAGGCAAGGAAGAATGATTATATTATTTCCCCTCACCCAACCCTCTCCCTTTGGAGAGGGCTTTTTCTTGGCGTCATTGAAATTTGTGCTGAGCCTAATAAATTGCTGGGAGATTAATTAAATGGATGCATTAGTCGTTTTAATTCCCTTAATGCCTTTGGCCGCAGCTTTGGCTATCGGCATCGGGCATCTGTTTGGCGCCATCAGCGGCGAAGCCGACGAAAGCATAACGGCTGATATTGCAGGCTGGACGATTGCCATGTCCAGCCTGCTGGCCTTGACCTTGCTGGGTTCAGACCTGCTCGGTAAAAATACTGGTTCTCACAATGTAGGGCATTGGCTGAGCAGCGACACGCTGGATATACAGATAAATTTCATTACCAGCGGTTTCAATGTCCGTTTGGCCGCACTGTTCTCGGTGCTGCTGGCCATCGTCATTCGTTTTTCGATCGACTACATGCACCGGGAAGCAGGTTATCACCGGTTCTTTTTTATCCTGAGCCTGTTTGCTTCGGCCATGCTGCTGCTGGTGCTATCGGGTAACGCTATCGGCACGTTTATCGGTTGGGAAGTCGCAGGATTATGCTCCTATTTCTTGATCGCCTATGCTTATGATCGGCCGGTTGCCGCCGCTAATGCGACTCGTGTCTTTGTAACCAATCGTATCGGGGACGCCGGTTTTATCTTAGGCGCGGGTCTAAGCTACGCTTGGCTTGATAGCGTCAACTGGAGCAATATTAATGCTGCGGCTGCGCAAATGACGCCGGGTGAAGCAACTGCGATTGCGTTGTGTTTTGCGGTCGCCGCCTTCGCCAAATCGGCGCAACTGCCCTTCACACCATGGCTGGCCAGGGCAATGGAAGGGCCGACGCCGTCCAGTGCGGTATTTTACGGAGCCGTCATGGTGCATGCCGGCGTCTATCTGCTCATCTTGTTGAGGCCGGTTTTTGAGCAGGCGCCGTTGGCTATGTCCGTGGTTGCTATAGTGGGCTTGATGACGGCGCTTTATGCTTTTGTGGTTGGGTTGACCCAGACCGATGTTAAAAGCTCGTTGATTTTTGCGACATCCGGCCAATTGGGCCTGATGTTCCTGGAATGCGGCTTGGGCTTTTGGCAACTTGCCGGCTGGCATCTTTGCGCTCATGCGGCGGTTCGCGCCTATCAATTCCTGACTGCGCCGTCGCTGATGCATAATATGCAGGGTAATTATATAGACACCTCGCGGCGCAAAGCTTCTGCTCATGCGCGCACCCATCGCCTACGTCGTGTAGGCGACGTCCCTGCTTGGATTTATGTGGCCTCCTTGCAGCGTTTCTGGCTGGACCAGATTACCGATTGGGCTCTAGTCAAGCCGGTGCGAGGCTTGGCGCACGACCTGAGCTATTTTGACGATCATATAGTTGACCGGGTCATGGGCGCTCCTGATCCCGCAATCCGGGCAATATCGTCACTGGCGCAACTGGAAGAGCAGATGATTGGCGCGCATTTGGATAATGAATCCGATGAATTCGCCCAAGGCAGCGGCTTGGCAGGAAAACTCACCGAATGGATGGCAGCCATCCTGCACTGGTTCGAAGATCGCTTTGTCTTGCGCGGCATCGGCAAAGGTGCGATCGATTATGGGCGCGAGCTTGGACATATCGCCAACAGGTTTGAACAATCGGTGTTCAGGCCCCGCTATCTGGTGTTGTTTGTGTTTATAACATTGCTCGTCGCATTTTGAGGCTTTGATGGTAACCGCTCATTACCCACAGCAGGCGATTAAAAGTCTTTTATTCACCACAGAGTCACGAAGAACACGAAGAAATAATACTTCGTGTCTCGGCAACTGCTCCATGCGGTGCTCTACCTCCTGTATCCGTACAGTCGTTCGTGGTGATAATTTTTTAAGTTTTTATAACCGAATTTATTTCTGATGGATACTATTGTTACCCCCTGGTCGGAATCGGCGGCCTTTCCTCTGCTCACCACGTTGATGCTGGTTCCGCTGGCGGCGATGATCGCCATCCTGTTTTCCCGGTCATCGATTGTTGCGTTGCGTTTTGGCTTTGCCGGAGCGTTGTTGACGGTATTGCTTAGCATCTATCTATTAGCAGTTTTCGATTCCGCCAGCCCCGGTATTCATCTGGTTGAACAGGTCAACTTTGCGGGGCTCAGTTACCGTGTCGGCGTTGATGGAACAAATATTTTATTCATCCCACTAACCGCCGTTTTAACTTTTCTGGCGTTATTTTATACCTTGATAACCCGGCATGTGACCGACCGGCTGTTCATTGCCTGCCTGCTGGGATATGAAACCGTATTGATCGGCGCTTTTACCGCGCTGAATGTGATGCAATTCTGGCTATGGTGCGTATTGGAGCTGGTTCCTGTCGCGCTGTTGACGATCCATGCCGGAACCGGACAAAACCGGCGCTGGGGTGTCGCGCAATTGCTGCAATACTGGGTCAGCGGCCTGTTGATGACGCTGGCCGGTTTTTTGTTGCTGGCCTTCAGCTTGATCGATGCCTCGCATCCGCTGACTTTCGACTGGCTGACGCTAAAACAAAATAATGCCTATTTACACGATGAGGTGTTGATTTTCGTGCTGCTGTTTTTCGGCTTTGCGATCCGCATGCCGTTGTTTCCGTTTCACGGCTGGTTGCCGGTATTGGCGGAACAAGGCACGGTCGCCAGTGCCGTTATTTTCCTGGTGGGTCTGAAATTGGGCATCTATGCGGTCATCCGCTTCATTTTGCCGATGGTACCCGGAGTTGCCGAACAATGGTCGGGGTTTGTGGTAACGTTGGGCCTGATCAGCATTTTTTACGGCGCCTTGCTGGCGCTGATGCAAATCAATATTCGCCGCTTGCTGGCTTTTGCGGTGATCAGCCAAACGGGCATGCTGACCATAGGCATCTTCTGTTTTAACGAGAACGGCTTGGAAGGCAGCTTGTTGTTGTCCGTGGCATACGGACTGGCGACGGTCGGTATGCTGTTCAGCGTCGGCTTGATTTACGAGCGCTGCCGCACCGCTTATCTGCCGCGCTTGGGCGGACTGATCGATACCAACACAACATTGGCCGTGCTGTTCCTGATTTCTGCGCTGAGCACGATGGTCATGCCCGGTACGCCGGGATTTGATGCGGCGCATCTGCTCGTTGAAGGGATTATTGAGGAAGACGGCTGGCTGCTTGCGATCGCTATTTTGCTCGGCAACGTGATGTCCGCCGCGTTCTTGTTATGGGCTTTTCAGCGGGTTTTTATGGCGACGCCTAAACGCGCCGAACAACCCTACAGCTGCGCGCACCATCCGGTTTGGAAGGAGCGTTTTATTACCGCAGTGATTTGCCTGCTGCTAATCGGCACCGGCTTTTATACGACGCCGTGGTTGAATTTTATAGACCAGGATGCGGCCGCTATCGGCAGACAATTCCCGATGCACGGCGCACAACCTCCCGCTAACGATAGCGAAGTTTCTGCTCCTGATAACGCCCCTCTCCTATCTCCTGTAGACGATGCCGGTACTAAGGACGGCGAACATGAGTAATTCAAGTTTTCCTGTTTTAAGCCTGCTTATTTTGCTGCCTTTATTGGGCGCGATTGCCATAGCCGCTACCCGCAACATCCGTCTGGCTAAAAACCTTGCGCTGTTGTTTGCTACGCTGGAATTAATCGCAACAGGAGTCGTGGTGCGGTTGTTTAATGCAGACCTCGGCAATAGTTTTCAACTGGTCGAACGCCATCCTTGGATACCCCGCTTGAATATCGAATACCTGATTGGTGTGGACGGCATTTCCGTTTTGTTTCTGCCGATGTCCGCGCTGTTGACGCTAATGGCGATCATCGCATCATGGAATTCGGTACAACATCTGACCCGTTTTCATTTTGCCTTATTGCTGGCATTGGAAGGCATAACCATCGGCGTATTTTTGGCGCTGGATCTGGCGCTGTTCTTTTTGTTCTGGGAACTGATCCTGCCGCCTATTTTCTTTTTGATCGGCTTATGGGGCATCGGTTCGGCGCGGCGTAGCGCGGCGATCAAATACACGCTGTTCATGCTGTTCGGCGGTGTGCCGTTGCTGTTTGGGATTATCATTCTGGCGCTCAACCATGCCGTTGCAGTGGGCGGCAGCATCCCCCAGGATTTGGCCTTCAGCCTGCCGGTATTGTTGGAAACGGCATTGCCGGAAAATTTGCAGGCGCTGGTGTTTTTATTGTTAATGCTCGGCTTTGCGGTCAAAGCGCCTTTAGCGCCGTTTCATACCTGGCTGCCCACCGTCGCCATGGAAGGCCCGACGCAAATGACGGCTTTGTTGACCGGCCTAAAACTCGGCGCTTTCGGCATTATCCGTTTTGCGATGCCGCTGGCCCCTTCCGCCGCCGTTGAATACAGCTGGGTGCTGGGCATCCTCGGCGCGATCACGCTGGTCTACAGCGCGCTGATTGCATTGCAGCAAACCAATCTGCGCCGACTGTTGGCTTATGCTAGCGTCAGCCATGTAGGGCTGGTTATCATCGGTATCGCGTCGTTGAACATGCAGGGGGTACAGGGGGCGATTTTCCAGTTGCTGAACTTCACGATGGTTGCCGGTTCCCTGATGCTGGTGGCCGGATTTATCCAGCATCGCCTGGGCAGCACCGAAGCCATCCACTTAGGCGGCTTGGCCAAAGTGATGCCGCGTCTGACCTGTTTTTATTTGCTATTTGCGCTGGCCAGCATAGGCCTGCCCGGAACCAGCGGTTTCCCGGCCGAATTATTGCTGATAGTCAGCACCATGTTGGCGCACCCCAGCATCAGTATCGCCGCCCTGATCGGCGCAGTGCTCAGCGCCGCTTATATGCTGTCCTTCACCCGCCGCGCCTTCTTCGGCCCCGTTACGCAGGCTAGCGTCAGACAGGTACAGGATTTGCGTCCAAGAGAACTAACGTTGTTGTGCGTGTCGGCATTGTTAATCTTGGGATTCGGCTTTTTCCCGAATAGCGTGTTGAAAGTCAATCGGGCAACGGCAGAGGTTTGGTTGGAACGGTTACTGGATCAGCCGGTATTGGCAAACAAGGCTGAGCAGGATTAAATCTAGAAAAATCAGTTGGAACGGGTGGAGTTCGTTTGTGCTGAGTCCTTTGACTAC
>DATBQC010000209.1:0-3304 GCA_036561065.1 Methylobacter sp.
GCGAAGCTCCCGCTTGTCCCAAAAGCTGGCGAGAACAATGTGGGGCCATAGCTCAGTTGGGAGAGCGCTTCAATGGCATTGAAGAGGTCGTCGGTTCGATTCCGTCTGGCTCCACCATTTAAATCAATAAGTTATTGGCAAAATGCCGTATTTATTTTTGGTCGCGCACGCTCGTTAGCTACAAATTAGCAACAGCCAGGCAGCCATCGCCCGCTAAAGGCGGCAATTGTCAGCTATCGCCTGCGCAGCCCCTAAAACGTCAAGCCACACCCAGAATCCAACCCTCGACCTGCGCTTTAGCGCGTTCAGCTGGCGTCAGACTCGGCTTTAAGAACGCCATGAGGCTGCTATCCTTGTCGGCCCGCGACAGCCAGGCCGCTACGCTGTAGGCGTCATGCTGATCGCCGGTTCGATTCTCTCGCGGAAAAGATCGGTTCCAGAGCGCCGGATAGACCTCGGCTATGACTGAACGCCCGGCGGGAATGTCCCAGCCGTCGAAAGGCCAAAAATGCACGCGAGACCCCAGCTGCCGACGGATGAACCGCAGCCAGACTATGCCGGAATGGGTGGATTTCGCCACCGATCCCTGCACGTCAAATCGAAACACGCCTTTCGTCGCACGAGCACGCTCTTCAGTCAGCCGCCGCCAGCGCGGTTCACCCATGCGCGCCACACCGTTGCCGCAGTGGCCGTCTCGGACGAAATCCACATAGGTATTGTCCTCGTCGGTCGGCCAATGAAGCTGGAAATCGTCAAGGAACGCGGGCCAGTTAGGTTCGAGGTGGTAGGCTTCGAAATAGCGCAGCGGGAACGAAAAGCCATGGTCGATGCCGACCAGCGTCGGGGCATCCTCGGCCAATCGTTCAACCAGCCATTCGGCGATGTCCTTCCGGCTCCAATATTTTCGAGGCGACTTTGTTCGAGGGGATTGCGGCGGCAGCACTTCGACCGGCGATGCATCATCTTCGGATAGGTATATGCGCAGGCCCTTCAAGTTCGTGGTCGGCGTCTGCGCTCCGGAATAATCGATCCCGATGTATCGAGAGAAAATCATTTTCGCCGACGCTCCTTGGGGTGGCCAATGCTCTCGAATGCCTCAGCACCTCAGCGCCTCAACGATTTATAACCCCATACCCCATCAATGGCCCAGCGCCTTAGTGCCTCAGCGCCTCAACAAAAAAAGGCCGCCACAACGCGCGTCGTCGAAGCTCGATTGATCAGGCCCCGCGACAGTGAAACAGTGAGGCGCTGAGGCATTCGATCAGGTGCCGGCAAAAGTGCAGTTCGGCCAATTTTCTCATGTAAAACAACGAATTCAACCCATTTTCATATATAAATTTGCGATTTCAGACCTGATTTTTCACGTTTCGTGGGTACGGCGGCCATCGGTCCTAAACCCCATATAAATCCCGCTGAAAACCAATTTGAGTGTGGATCGGGAATTTCGCACTGATCGAATTTTCTCTAGGATCGGGATTTTAGAAATCAATCATCGCGGGTGAGGCACTGAGGCACTGAGGCACTGGGCCAATTCGAGAGAAAGCTCCTACGTCAAATCAGTCCGTTGATTCAAGTCCGCCAATTTCCGCCGCATAATGTGGGATGGGAAATGCTCATGACCGTAATGCGAAACGTTACAGGAACGGCGTTTGTGGTGGCCGAATTCCGAGACGAAGAAAACAGGGAAGCCCATGCCCTATACCACGATCCCATTGTGCATCTATTCCTTGATCAGGATTCGAAACAGGCGGCAGATCGCATCTTTGCTTCCTTTCCAGCCATTAAAAAAATGGTGCGGATCAGAACCCGCTATCTCGATGACCGGCTCGATCACCAACTTCAGCTTGGATATTGCCAAGTTGTGATATTGGGTGCCGGACTGGATACCAGAGCTGAACGGAAGGCCGCGCCAAACGTCGCCTACTTTGAAATCGACGACGGCAAAATCCAAGCGTTCAAAAAGGCGCGGCTCGATGAAAATCGGGTTGAGGCCAGAGTACGATTTATACCCGGCAACTATGTCACGGATGGTTTGGTTTATCTGCTGGAGCGAAACGAATTTGATTTCGGACTCCCGGCCCATTTTATATGGGAAGGCAACACAATGTATCTGACCGCTGATGCCGTTGGTCGGGTTCTCACGGACATCACGCGACACCTTAAGCAATGCTCGATCTCTTTCGATTACATGGCTGAGGAGGTTATTGCGAAAACAACCGGCGACCACGAAATAACAAACGTTGTCGAGAGATTCTCCGCCATGGGCGCCCCTTGGATTTATGGCGTCAATGACCTTGAAAAGCTCGCAAGCGCATGCGGCATGGCAATCATGGAAAGTTTGAAAATGGCGGACCTTCACGGAGCCTATTGGCCAGACATACAATTAGATTCGCCAATATATTATTACTATTCCATTTGCACGTTGCAGTCCCTCAATCATTGATTGAGTGGTTGCGCAAGCCCGGCAACCTTTTACACTCCGGAAACTACGCCAAACATCAATTTCAGTGTGCATCATGCATTTCGCACTGAATAGGAATGTTCGGAGGTTCTAAGGCTACGATTTCTCTTCGAGTAAGTAACATCATCCTATCAGCGCACGGGCATAGTGAATATCGCGACCCAAAAAAACGCCAAACTTGCAGAATTGAATTTATCCAAACTATGATAGCATCGCACATTTCACCAACTTTTTTATAGATTCGACTTAGACTGCCATTAAACAAGTAACCGTCTATGTATGAAAGTCATTTCACTTTCCAATTCGTTGGTGAGAGCCGGGCGTTGACGCCCGGCTCCTTCTTAAAACCTGAATCTCGGCTTTCTACCGAGACTAAAACTCAGTCATTAACTAGTCCTCGCTTTCGTCAGCGGTCTTCGCATAGTCCAACCATTCCTGAACGCTCTTGAAACCCCTAGCACACGTATTGGTAACTTTTCCGTCTGGCCACACGAGAGCCCACTCGCCTCGATACATTCTTGTCCCTGCGAGAATAGGACTAGATTCGTAAAGATAATCAAAATCATAAGCATTTGGTACTGGACACCATCCTACAACGGGTATCAACCAGGCTTCCCATTTATCGTCATCTTCGTCACCAGGAATGGCCTCCACAACAAAATATCCAGGTTCGGCTGGAATTCCGCAAACAGTGTATGGCGTTGAATTTTGCGCAACGTCCTCTGCTGATTCATTGACAGAATACACTTTACCACTTCTGGTCTTTATAGTGCAATCATCCTCACCAACAGCTTGAATCTTAACAATTTCTGATGGCGCAATGAACAAGCCAGCTTTTGCTTC
>DATBQC010000210.1:0-1683 GCA_036561065.1 Methylobacter sp.
TTTGAATCAGCAACTGACTAAGGTCTTGAATGAATTTCTCCGGCGCGGCAAATTCACCATAGACATTCGCGCTTCCCGAAATCAGGACGGTCTTTTGGCAGAAACGATCCTCAATCGCCTTAAGAATCGTTGTAATTTCACTATATTCGTCAACTAGCAATGCCGTAATATTGAAGCGCTTTAAGTCTTTTATCGCTAGCTCTTGTTTCAGAGCGTCATAAAGATAATCCTCCGCCTCGGACTGTGCGCGTTTCCTTTTTTTGAAAATGCAATAATGCTGTCGTTGACTAGTTGTGAATGTCACTCGGATGCGGCTCAAAATGTAATCAAGATTCGGGTCTGTAAAACTGAACCCTAAGAACAGAAATGTCTTTGACACCATATCTCCACTAATCGCCGTAACGAATGGCTGACGATCAATGTGATACCTTTCGTAATCGTCTTTTGTTAGCACCGCGTCATCAGGATGCTCAACGTCACCTTGCATCTTATAGACAATCGCATCACGCTTTGCCTTGGTTAAGGCCAGTTGCTTAACTGTGTATTTTACGTCGGCGATCTTTCCCGTATCCTCAAGAGCCTTTTCGATAAGACGATCATAATTCGTTGTCCAGAATGTACGAATTGGCAAACGAGCCAAAATGCGGTGGTTCTCGGTTATCGCGTGTCCCTTTGAAAACTCATTGATCAATCGCTGATTCAATTCATGTCGATTTCCGCTGCGCTCATTACAATGATGTTGAGCGAGCGACACCAAGTCGTGTTCCTTAGAAATATCAAGGCCAAGCTGCTGCGCAATTGGCAAAAGCAAGTTCTTCCAATCAACGATGCCCGCAGCAACGGAAAGACCCGCGCCTGCAAAAATTGCGGCGTTCTCTTCTGTGAGTTCTTCAACATATTTATTGATAAAGAACGCTACCTGAGCTTCCATGGATTTCACTTTTTCTTGTGTTCGATCGGCTCACAACCCTACAGCTTGTAGGCCGGTCAGGCAATGAGCGCCCCATTCGGGGCTACCTTTCTCCGCCTTAAATGAATCAATTTCTCCAACCGCATAAAAGCCATTGCGTCAAATCGCGGCGCGAGCGAAACGATACGCTAAACGGCAACGCGGCAGAATTGTTGATTCTGCCGCGCTACCGGCCGACTTTCTTCGCGGCGCGGTCTATCCACATGCCGATATTGTTATGACCGTCCTGTGCCGCGTAATCGTATTCATCCGTTCCTGCGGACAAAAATGTTATCCAACCAGGCGCGGGGTCTTTTAAATAAGGCGGCAACTTCACGGCTTGCACGTAGTCTGCATATCGAACCCAACCTGTCGTCCGAAGCTCGTAAAGGTAGTATTGTGGAATCGTGAGCGCATTTGACTGCTCTTTTCCAACCCCCATACAAACGAGCGGATTAACTCCCCTTGGGTGCGGAATCCGCTCCTTATGATGGTTGATGCCATTGATGTGAACGGAAAGGAGACCTCTGCCGTCGACAACTGCGCGGGCAATCTCATACCTTACCCAGCGGCGAAGGGCTGTTTCACTTCCCACCAAAACACAAACCGCAGAAGTGTTTTGAACGCCGTCACGAATAAGATTTTTGACAGAGTTATCACTAGTGGATTAAATCTGACGGTTGAGTCCCTTTTGGGATTCCCGTTTTTCGCGGAGCGTGCGAATCTGCACGATG
>DATBQC010000211.1:0-8419 GCA_036561065.1 Methylobacter sp.
ATAGTCTTGCCGGTGTTAGCGGCTTTGCTGTAGCGCCCGCCATATTGTTTGATGACAAACCGGCCGCGCAAAAAATATTGCAAGCGCTAAAAACCCAACCCGACCTTTTAGCGGCGGAATTGTATCTCAATAACGCCGACACCCCCTTTGCGATGTTCGCGGCCCACGAAAACACCGGGGCGTCTTTTGCTCGACATAATGCTGATCAAGCCCCTTGCGGCGAAGCCGTTTTTACCCGGCAGCAGGTTATCTTATGTACACCAGTGGAAATGGATAACGAGATCTTAGGCAGGCTCTATCTGCAAACGGATTTGTCCCGTTTATATAATGAACTGGACAGGTTGCTGGTCGTATTTGCGGGTGTTTTACCGATTGTTTGCCTGTTGGCATTTTTCGCGGCTCATCGCCTGGGAACCAAACTCACACGTCCTATCCGGCATTTGGCTGATATTGCAAATATCATCAGCAAAGATAAAAATTATGCCTTGCGTGCCAAAAAACATGCGGATGATGAAGTCGGACAATTAACCGAAAGCTTTAATGCGATGCTTGAACAAATCCAGCAGCGGGATGAAACGATCAATGCACACAGCCGGGAATTAAAACAGCTGGTGGCTCAGCGCACCCGAAGCCTGAGCAAGACGGTACAACAGCTCAGTGAATCTAATGAGGAGCTCAAGGATTTCTCTTATATTGTTTCGCACGATTTACGTGCGCCGATGATTAATGTGCAGGGCTTTGTTAACGAATTAGGCTTGAGCCTTAAAGACTTGCGCAAAAACCTGGATAGTGTGATGGAGCTTATCCCTGATCAGAAAAAAACTGCATTGCTGGAAATATTAGACGATGATATTCCGACATCGACACGATTTATTACCGGCGGTGTCGCCAAAATGAATCAATTGCTGGCCGGGATTTTAAAGATTTCTCGCTTGGGACGGCAGGAATTGAATATTAGTATGGTCGACACGCAACGCCTAGTAACCGATAACCTTGAAGCCATCAAATATCAGAGTAACCAAGCTAAAGCCGAGTTTCAAGTCCAGCCCTTGCCGCCAGTTCAGGCCGACTCTTATTTGCTGGCCCAGATATTTGCTAATTTATTGTCGAATGCAGTCAAATACTTAGATCCTAACCGTCCCGGCAGAATTGAGATATGGGCTAACGATCAGAACGATCACTTTAGGTTTTTTGTCAGGGATAACGGCTTGGGCATTTCAGAAAAAGATCAAACCAAGATTTTTGAAATGTTCCGTCGCGGCAGCAATCATGCCGTAGAAGGCGAAGGCGTAGGGCTCAACTACGTCAAGTCAGCGGTCAAACGGCTGGGCGGCACCCTTTCAGTGAAAAGCACTGTCGGCCAAGGCAGCGTCTTCAGCTTTACATTGCCTAAGGGATAAATATTGGGGAATTTGGAGCCGCGACTTCAGTCGCGGTGGTTCTCATCACCGCCTATACATTAAATCTCATGCGCGACTAAAGTCGCGGCTCCGTATGTTTTTCATGGACGAGATAATTAATCAACCGTACGCTGTTGCTCGCGCAATAACCCGGCAAAGTCTTCCGCAGACACCGGGCGATTTTTGATATAGCCTTGATACATATCGCAGCCTTTTTCCTGCAAAAATGCCAATTGCTCCGGCGTTTCCACGCCTTCAGCCAAGACTTTAAAGCCCAGAATATGCCCCATCGCGATAATGGTCGCGGCGATTTCCATGTCATCTTGATGAAAAGGTATATCGTCGATAAAACTCTTATCGATTTTTAACAGATCCAGCGGAAAGTGCTTAAGATAAGCCAGCGACGAATAACCCGTGCCGAAGTCGTCAATGGCCAGCCGTACGCCTTGATCGCGTAAACCGTTGAGAATCTTTGTCGCATTCGCCTGATTATCCATTAACCCGCTTTCGGTTATTTCCAACTCCAGTTGCATAGGCGGAAAACCTGTTTCAGTTAACACTCCAGCAACCAAGTTGCAAATATCACTACGGCGAAACTGGTGCGGAGACACATTGACCGCCAGGGTGATTGGCGGCAAACCGGCATCCAGCCACTGCCGACCTTGCCGACAGGTTTCGCGCAGCACCCATTCGCCAATCGCGATAATCAGACCGGTTTCTTCAGCAATGGGAATAAAGCGGATCGGGGGAATGAGCCCTTCGTTCGGGTCTAACCAGCGCACCAATGCCTCGGCACCGACGATGCGACCGCTGGCAATATCCACCTGAGGCTGATAAAAAACGCGCAGCTCCTGTTGGTCGATCGCCCGACGCAAACGCGACTCCAACGCTATGCGCTCGCGAGCTACGAGGGTCAAATCTTCGGAAAAATAGGCAAAACAGCCGCGTCCGGCATCTTTAGCCTGATACAGCGCGGCATCGGCGTGATCCATCAGTAGCGCAGGACTGTCGCCGTGTTGCGGATACAGACTTATACCAATGCTGGCACCAATCTGCACCTCCTCACCCGGAGCCACACAAAAAATTTTGCTTAAGTCGGTGATGATCTCTTCGGCCACGCGTGCGGCATCTTCAGGATGGGCGATGTCTTCCAGCAACACGACAAATTCATCGCCGCCCAAGCGGGCCACCATGTCCACATCGCGCAACCGAGTGGTAATTCTTGCCGCAACCTGTTGCAACAACTCGTCGCCGGCCAGATGTCCCAAGCTGTCGTTGACCGCCTTGAACCGATCCAGATCGAGCATCAGCAAGGCCAACTGTTTGCCGTCGCGTCGCTCTACATCAATACCGTGTTTTAACCGCTCCTGCAACAACCGACGATTGGGCAATTGGGTCAGCGGATCGAAAAAGGCCAGCTGTTTGATCTGCTCTTCGGCCGCCTTACGCTCGGTGATGTCGATATGGGTGCCGACATAATGGGTAGCCACACCGTCATCTCCTTTAACCACGGAGATGATCAGCCACTTCGGATAAATTTCGCCATTCTTGCGCCTATCCCAAATTTCCCCCTGCCAGGTACCGTCGCGCTCTATGCCTGCCCACATCTCGGCATAAAAATCCGCGTCATGACGCCCGGATTTGAGCAGGTTGATCCTCTGCCCAACGGCCTCTTCTTTGGTGTAACCGGTGGATTCGGTAAAGGCCCGGTTAACTTGCAGGATAATATTTTCTGCATCGGTAATCACCATCGGCTCATTGGACTCGAACGCAATGGCGGCAACCCGAAGATGCGCCTCTGCTTGCTTGCTTAGGGTGACATCCCGTAAGGCGCTGGCGAAAAACAAGCCTTGTTCCGTTTTAATAGGGCTTACACTAATGTCCACGTCAAAACAGCTACCGTCTTTTCGCCGTGCCTGTAATGTTCGCCCTGTTCTTAACGGTCTGGTGACGGGGTCGGCAACAAACTTGGCATGCGTCTCTGGATGCTTGGCACGAAAGCCTTCCGGCACTAAAACTTCAATTGACTGACCGATCAGTTCTCCCAAACCATAACCCAGCAGTAACTCGGCTTGCTGGTTGACTTGACTAATAATGCCACGCATATCGCTAATCAACATCGCATCCGGCGTAGCATTGAAGATGGCGCGCTGGTATGCTTCATTTGCTGTCAACGTCTGTTCAGCTCGCCGACGAGCGACGAAATAGGTCGCCAGCGTCATGCCTGTCACAGACAGAATCATCATAAAAAACCAATAATTCACCAGACCTGTGCTGAGCCCTGACGAAGCATAGGTTTGAACAATGCCCTTTGAGAAATAGCCGGTTCCCTGCTGCACACCGAGTAGCCCCATGACTGCGGCCATAACCAGTATGATCACTACGCCGTGAGCCTCTAGACGAACCGCAGCCCAGGTAATGATCAGGAACATCCAGTAGCCCTTGGCGACATCACCTGCAGAGTCGTACATCCAGCCCATAAAAACTATCTGACAAACCAGAAAGGCCGAGCCAAACAACAATATAAACTCGACCAGCCGCTTCGGCTTAAGCCAGTCGTCCGGCGCTCTTTGCCAAACCAGAAGCAGCGGGGTAATCAGGGCGATGCCCAGCGTATCCCCCATCCACCCATAAGTCAGGTTCATCAAAAAACTTTCGCCGGACAAGAGTCCTGAAAAAACCAAGGCTGCGGTTCCAAGCAATGCGGCGACAATGCCGGCAATACCCCCTGCAATCAGCAGCTGTAAATAGCTGCGCGTGGATAATAAGGCTGATGGATTAAAATCGTCGTTGCGCCTCAGCAGCCAGGCACCCAAGAGCGCCTCCAACGTATTGCCCGTCGCAGCAACTGCGGCCACCCCAAATGAATTGGTTGAAACTGCATTGACCAAAAATGCCCCTAGGAAAACTCCGCAGGCGTACCTGCTTCCCCCCAGCAGCAAAACCGCCAACGCCAGACCGGCCGGAAACCAGATGACACTGATAATGCCGTTACCTGAACAATAGGCCAGCACAACTAAACCGATCAGCGCATAGAGCACCGCTACGCCAAGCTGCTTTAGTAGGAGCAATCCATTGTGGTTGCCCTGAGCAGGCACAGAGCCAGCTCCTACTGGTTGCCGGGAATTTATCATTATTATTATTTTCCTTGCTGCGATTTTGTTTTAATCGTCACAATCAATCTACGAATGCTGTTGGTCACGCAGTAACTCTACAAACTCAGGCGCTGGAACCGGCTTACTTTTGATATAGCCTTGATACATATCACAGCCTATTTCCTGCAAAAATGCCAGTTGCTCCGGCGTTTCCACGCCTTCGGCCAAGACCTTAAAGCCCAGAATGTGCCCCATGGCGATAATAGTAGCTGCAATTTCCATGTCGTCCTGCAAATGAGGAATATCGTCAATAAAACTCTTATCGATTTTTAACATATCCAACGGAAAGTGTTTAAGGTAAGCCAACGATGAATAACCGGTACCAAAATCATCAATGGCAAGACGAACGCCTTGAGCGCGAAGACTATTTAGAATAGCTGCTGCGTTATCCTGGTTTTCCATCAATCCGCTTTCGGTTATTTCCAATTCCAGTTGCTGAGGTGGGAAGCCGGTGTCGCTCAGCACGGTTGCCACCAAGGCGCAAATATCACCACGACGGAATTGGTGCGGGGAAACATTGACTGCTAACGTTAACGGCGGCAAACCCGCATCCAACCAAAGGCGGCCTTGCCGACAGGTTTCGCGCAGAACCCATTCGCCAATCGCGATAATTAAGCCGGTTTCTTCAGCAATAGGGATAAATCGTAACGGTGGAATCAGTCCCTCTACTGGATCTCGCCAACGCACCAAGGCCTCCGCGCCGACAATGCGGCCACTGACAATATCGACCTGAGGCTGGTAAAAAACACACAATTCCTGTTGCTCAATCGCACGCCGTAGTCGTGTTTCGAACGCTATCTGCTCCCGAGCTGCGATGGTCAAGTCTTCGGAATAATAGGCAAAGCAGCCGCGTCCGGTATATTTAGCCTGATATAATGCGGCATCAGCATGATCCAGCAATATTTCAAAGCTGTCTCCGTGTTGCGGGTGGAGGCTGATACCAATACTGGCCCCAATCCGCACATCGTCGTTTTGAGTCAACGTAAAAGGTTTGCTTAAATCGGTGATAATTTCTTCAGCCACCCGTGCGGCATCTTCAGGCTGGGTAATATCTTCCAGCAACACCACAAACTCGTCGCCCCCCAAACGGGCCACCATATCGACATCGCGCAATCTTGCTTTAATGCGTAAAGCAACTTGCTGCAACAATTCGTCGCCTGCCAGATGTCCCAAGCTGTCATTGACCGCCTTAAACCGATCCAGATCGAGCATCAATAATGCCAGCTGTTTGCCTTCACGTCGCTCCACGTTAATGCCGTGTTTTAGTCGCTCCTGCAACAGTCGCCGGTTGGGCAGGCGGGTGAGCGGATCATAGAAAGCCAGTTGAGTAATTTGTTCCTCAGCAGTCTTACGTTCGGTGATGTCGGTATGGGTGCCGACATAATGAGTGGCTAAGCCATCGTTCCCTTTTACCGCAGTAATAGATAACCATTTGGGATAAATTTCGCCATTCTTGCGTCGGTCCCATATTTCTCCCTGCCAAGAACCGACACTCAGGAGGCTCTCCCACATCTCCGCATAAAAAGCAGAGTCATGACGTCCGGATTTGAGTAGGCTTACTTTCTGACCCACGGCTTCCTGTTCCGTGTAACCGGTAGATTCGGTGAAGGCTTTGTTGATCCGTAGAATGGTGCTTGTCGTATCCGTGATAACCATTGCCTCCTGAGATTCGAAGGCTGCCGCGGCGATACGCAGGTCTAACTCTATTCGCTTACGCTCGGTGATGTCACGACAAAAGGCACAAAACTGCTGGAATTCAGGTAAAAAGGCGACAGATACTTCAATATCAATTAGATGACCATTTTTCTGGCGGTGCTGGGTTTCGAACAGATCGTAACCTTGCTCAATGATTTTCGCCATATGCATTTTTGTTTGCTCCGGCTCCTCTATCGCGTCCAATTGACCGATATGCATGTTCACCAATTCATCCATCGAATAACCGCTTATCTCGGCATAAGCCTCATTCACTTGCAATATAACGCCCCGCAAATCAACGATCCAGAATCCATCCAGGGATATATCGAGCATCGCATTTATTTTATTTGATACTTGCTCAGCCTGTTTACGCTCGGTGATGTCCTGTACACTGCCCACCATGTATAGCGGCCTATGCATTTCATCGTATTGCAATCCGCCGCTGCCTCGGATAAAACGAACCGCTCCGTCCGGCCGCATAATACGAAAATCCAGTTCTTCCGGCTCATTACCTACCCGACACTCGCTAATCCACCTTTTCATCGCGGCACGATCATCGGGATAAACCAGGTCGAGAAACGCTTTCACAGAGTGTCCGAAGGCCTGCTGTGTAACATCAAAGATTCGATACGTTTCGTCCGACCAGGTAACGCAACCGGTCGGCAGTTCCATAGACCAGCTACCAACATGTGCGATGCGCTGTGATTCGGACAGCATCTGCTCTTTATCCTGTAACATCTGCTGCGCTTGCTTACTTTCGGTAATATCGATGGCCGAACCGATGTAACCGGTAAACACGCCGTCTTCATCATAAAGCGGCGTGCCTTTATCTAAAATCCAGCGCCAGTCACCCTTCGCGCTACGCAGACGGTATTCTGTGGTAATAGTTTTGTGAACGTCGGTATTTTGATAATACGCCGTGAATGCCGTTTCCCTGTCATCGGGATGAATAGTGCTGATCCAGTCCTGATGCGTCGTAGTCTGCATCGAATCAAGACCGGTAAAATCAAGCCAGGATTGATTGACAAACGTAGGTTCCCCCACCGCATCGGTAATCCAGATCATAATCGGCGAGCTGTCGGCCATCCGGCGAAAACGCACCTCGCTTGCCCGTAGGGTAGCCTCGGCTTGTTTACGTTCGGTGATGTCCCGCAACGCACTGGCGAAAAACAAGCCTTGATTTGTTTGGATTGGGCTTAAGCTGATTTCCACATCCAACTCGCTGCCGTCTTTTCGTAGCGCCCTTACCCCCAAACCCACTCCCATCGGCCGAGCAATCAAGGAGGCAGCAAATTTTTCCCGTAGTGCCGGATGCGCCGCACGAAAGCGCTCTGGCACCAAGGTTTCAATCGATTGCCCGAGTAGTTCGCTAATCGGATAGCCCAACAAGCACTCAGCCTGCTGGTTAACCATCGTAATAATGCCTTGTTCATTACTGATCAGCATCGCATCCGGCGTCGCATCGAAGATAGCACGCAGATAAGTTTCGCTGGTTTGCAGCGCTTGGGGGCTAGGTAGTCGTAAGAGTTTTGGAATCAATGGCCAAATCAGCAAGGCGGTGACTATCGAAACCAGCGCCGTGGCAAGTTTGATCAGTCCATCCAGCCAATAATCCGGATGCCAAATTGTCCAAATGCTCATTAAATGAGTGGTGCCGCATAAAAGAATAAAAACGCCGAACAGCACAAAAACCCAGCGATAGGCTAAATCGGTACGTTTATGAACGAAATACAACAGCGCAAAAGGAATCGAATAATAAGCGAGCACAATGACGGTGTCGCTAATAACATGCAGCCACAAAATGGACGGCAGCCATAGATAACAAGCACCGTGGGGCATAAAATTGCCGGTGCCGGCCAGTAAATCATTAAACCATGCAAACATTCAGTCTTTTACTCTGTTAATACGCTTTGCTGTCGTCAAGCACAAATTAAACGGTGTTACCCGATACATGGCTCGCACGGTTAACTTGCACTGAGCCCTTCGGTTTCGCTCAGGAGAACCTTGTCGAACGACGCCTTAATCGCCTCCATTGCCATTCTACCTGTTGGAAACAAGCAAAGCTTCTATGCCGGCAAAGCGAATCGTTAAAAATCTTCCTCTGTTAATAACGTTGTTACATTTCTGTCCGGATCCGTGATGACCCATAGTTTTTCGGTACCGACGCTA
>DATBQC010000212.1:0-1872 GCA_036561065.1 Methylobacter sp.
AGTCAATTTTTGCTCTTATGCCTTGTTTTTCAAGGTCTAGCATGATTTGCGAGGCATATTCGGCATGCCGATCGGTAATATTAAGCACGACCACCTGCACTGGAGACAGCCATAACGGGAAGGTCCCCGCATGTTGTTCGATCAAAATGCCGATAAAGCGCTCAAGGGAGCCGAGTATCGCTCTGTGCAGCATGACCGGCACCTGCCGTGATCCGTCTTCGGCGATATAGGTGGCGTCCAGACGACCCGGCATCGAAAAATCTACCTGAATCGTGCCGCATTGCCAGACCCGGCCGATACAGTCTTTTAATGAGAATTCGATTTTAGGCCCATAAAAAGCACCTTCGCCTGGCTGCAAATCCCATTTCAATTTTTTTGTATTAAGGGCCAACTCCAGCGCATTTTCCGCCTTGTCCCAGACCGAATCATCGCCGACCCTGTTTTCAGGGCGAGTCGATAATTTAATAATAACCTCTTCAAAGCCGAAATCTTTGTAGACATCGAACAGCATGTCGATAAAGGTCGATACTTCATCCTGAATCTGGCCTTCGGTACAGAAGATATGCGCGTCATCCTGAACAAAGTTCCTGACCCGCATCAAGCCGTGCAGGGTGCCAGAAGGTTCGTTGCGATGACAGGAGCCGAATTCCGCTAAACGGATAGGTAAGTCACGGTAGCTTTTCAGACCTTGGTTATAAATCTGCACATGACAGGGGCAGTTCATCGGCTTGATCGCGTAATCGCGATTCTCGGAATGCGTGGTAAAAATCATTTCACCAAACTTTTCCCAATGTCCGGACTTTTCCCAAAGGGAACGGTCCACCACCTGCGGCGTTCTAACTTCGCCATAACCGTTCACCCGTAATTTCTCGCGGATGTATTGCTCAACCTGTTGGTAGATGACCCAGCCTTTTTCATGCCAGAACACCATGCCGGGGGCTTCTTCCTGGGAATGGAACAAATCCAGTGTTTTTGCCAGCTTACGGTGATCACGCTTTTCCGCTTCTTCCAGACGATGCAGATAAGCCTGCAAGTCTTTTTTATCGCCCCATGCCGTGCCGTATATACGTTGCAGCATTTCGTTGTCGGAATTGCCGCGCCAATAGGCCCCGGCAATCTTCATCAACTTAAAGACTTTTAACTTACCGGTGCTGGGCACATGAGGGCCGCGGCATAAGTCAGTAAATCCGCCCTGCTCATATAAAGACAAATCTTCATTGGCCGGGATAGATTCGATAATCTCGGCTTTATAGGCTTCGCCCATATTTTTGAAAAACTTGACCGCCTCATCACGCGACAACACCGAGCGGTGGATTGGATAATCTTCAGTAGCCAACTGCTCCATCTTTTTTTCAATGGCGCTCAAGTCTTCCGGCGTGAACGGCCTCTCGTAGGAAAAGTCGTAAAAAAAGCCGTTTTCGATAACCGGCCCGATGGTCACTTGTGCGGAAGGGAATAACTGTTTGACGGCCTGAGCCAATAGATGCGCGGTTGAATGGCGAATAACGTCGATGCCTTCGTCATCCTTTGCAGTGACCAGTTGCAGCGTTGCATCCTGATCGATCAAGGTGCTGGCATCGACCAGATCACCGTTAACCTTGCCCGCTAATGTCGCCTTGGCTAATCCCGATCCAATGGACAGCGCAACGTCCATCACTGTTACAGCTTGGTCGTATTCTCGCTTGGAACCATCAGGAAGGGTAATTACCGGCATTTTTGATCTGTGTTTTAGTGTCTACAATAAAAAAAGCACTGCGGTGCAGTGCTTTAAATGTTTGGTAGGCACGAGTGGACTCGAACCACCGACCCCCACCATGTCAAGGTGGTGCTCTAACCAACTGAGCTACGCGCCTGAAGCTTATGCAACTTCGA
>DATBQC010000213.1:0-2008 GCA_036561065.1 Methylobacter sp.
ACAAAAGCTCGCGGCCTGGTTTACTGACATGGAAAAAAGACTGGTAGATTGCGACAGTAAGGCCGTATATACCATTGAGTTGGATTACAAAGCAGGCGGTGATTTTTCTGTCGTGGTTAACAAGCGACTGCACGCAATAACCAAAACTTTTGTCTTGCCATCGACCTTTTTCAACGGCAAAGATTATTACAAAATCGCGCAATACGCCAAAGACACGGCGGGTATGTTCAACGAAGACTCATTCATGCAAATGGGCGAAAGACAGCAGCCGGTCAGCAACTTTAAACAGGCTTTTGAATGGATGATGAAGGAAATCAAAAAAGGCCAGCATATCCAGCGTTACAAAGGCTTGGGCGAAATGAACCCGGAACAGCTTTGGGAAACCACGCTTGATTCGAATAACCGACGCTTGTTGCAAGTCAGAATCGAAGACGTAATTGCCGCCGATGAAATATTTACTACGCTGATGGGCGATGTGGTGGAGCCACGTCGAGATTTTATTGTCAAAAATGCTTTGGATGTTACTAACCTGGACGTTTAACTATTGTCGGATGACATAATTAGTGAAAACTGCGTTATGAATGAGCATAGGAAGCTTAACACTAATGGAGCGATGTACCACGCCCCCGCATAGCCGTGGTCGGGCGTTTTGGCAAGGTTGTAGGGAAGGGCAGTCAAAATGCAAGACCACCCGACATGGCGCACAGCGTAGCAACGTGAGGTTGTGCGTTGTGGCGGACGGAGGACGAACGCGGGCTACCGAAGGTATTAACTGCTAGGTCATTTTTCGCTGCTAAAATCGGATGGATCCATTTTAGTTTTCGCGAAAAATCCCGGCACGCTTATCCGTTAAACTTCTTCCCAGCCAAAACCGGCTACTCTCTTCCGAAGACTTTCACCGTCTGTCCGATGTGTCGCCCGACGTCGAATGGTTAGCAAAACTGACCAAGCGCTGCCCACGTTGCGCTCACGAAAACATCATCAAATTTTGCCACACTCTCACAGATTACTGCCCTTGAATAGAGATAAAATAATTGCTCGCATCTTTATTGAACCACTTCGAGAACCGATCACCTGCTTCATTTACAAAGACCGCATGAAATCTTCCCCGCACCGAGCCTAATGATGGCACCGAGAAAGAACCATTTATAACATTTACCGTTACTGGCGCTAGAGGCTTGCCGATCGGAGTGATAGTAATAGTTCCTGTATTGGCTTTCTCCACAATACCGAAACAACCTTCTCCATTTCCAACAGATATCAGTGCGCTATCGCTGATTAAACCAATAGGGCTGGTAGTCATGGCGTCCACTTTGATGCGGCCTATATAGCCTTCCGCCAATTCAGGAAAAAAAAAGAACCAACCATACGGCGAAGAAGTAATACCAATCCCGCTGTCCATAACCATATTATTGTCATCGTAAACTTCCCAATTAACTGATTCATCAGGCATATTGGTCTCATAACCCAAGGAGTCCCTATAAAAGTAGTCCACAGTAAAATCATTTATCCTCTGATAAAGAAAATATCCTTTGGGTGGATTAGTATTTAGCACACCCTGTTGGCTGTACCAGGACTTGAATTTTTTATTCTCCACCTTGGGCTGTACTGCGGCGGCGATATCTATAAGCTTTGATTCTGTACTAAGTATTGTTGAATCTAATATTGCCTCTCTATAAAGTTTTCGGTTGAATTTCAGCAGGAAATTCGAATTTTCAAGAAAGTTTTTCGCCCATGCATATCCAGATAGCTGATAACGAAGAAGGAACAAGTCAGCAGTATTCGTATTAAAAATACCATTCTGTGAGCCGATAGTTTGTTTATTAAGAGCTTCATAGTAGACGTCGTATCCATAGCTGTGATTTCTATCGAAATATAGATAAGTAGGTAGGTTATTGAAGACCTCAACTTCAGCCGCTCTGGTCATGCCTTCTTCAAAACTGCTCAGAGTAATCATATCGTCATCATGGAAGGCGTGAATCAATTCGTGGCAGATAGAGTCTGGCTT
>DATBQC010000214.1:0-3246 GCA_036561065.1 Methylobacter sp.
TCACCGTTCATGACGGCACGGGTATGCCAGCCACAAAACAGATTCAATTTGTTGACCTTGTGGGCGAACCCTCGTGGATATCAACTTACACAATCAGCGTTAAAGTCGTCATGCGTGGCGACCTAAGAGTTTCGGACAAAATCACATTACCGCCGACGCCCGTCATAACGACATTTGCGGCTCAGCAAGGCATTCCAGGCAAGCTTACTTTTGACGGCACGTTCACGATTCAATCATTGCGGCATATCGGGTCTTCCCGGAACCCCGATGGCAACGCGTGGGTGACTGTGTTCGAAGCCCTGCAGGACCAATAATTCATGGCCATAAAATCACGTATCAATATCGACGTAGAATCTTCAGAGTTTCAAGCGTTCCAAGAGAAGTTCAATAAGTATGCGGACTCTCTTAAAGCTATCCCCGGCACATGGAACGAAATTGGCAAGTCCACAGCCGTTGCAAAGACAAACTTTGAGTCCATTGCCGATAGTGTCAAAACTGTAGGAACCGGACTCGCCGCGATAACCACAAGCGGTAAAGAGTTTTACCACGTCACCACGGCCACGGCCAGACATTGGCATGACCTCGCTCTCTCGACGGGACAGGTCGCAGGAAATATCGTTCGTGCTACTGAAAGCCTAATCAAGTGGACAGGCATTCTCTCGTTAGTTACGGGTGGCGCTGGGCTGTTTGGCTTTGACCGGATGGCGGTTGCTAATCAACGCTCGGCTGCGCTAGGTGTTGGCAGCAGCTACGGCAGCCGTGCCGCGTTCCTAACAAACTTCCGCCGCCTCGGCGATCCTGAGGGGGTGCTGGGCCGCGTTAGTGAGGCGCAGTCCGATCCATCCAAATCCGTTGCGTTGCGCGTGCTTGGCTTGTCTGATGCCGATATGCGCGGCGACCCGGCTGACGTTGCCATTAAGGCGCTAAGGGCTGGTGCCAAGTATGCGCGGAATAGCCCCGAGGGATTGTTAGGCCAGGATCCACATTTACAGCTTTTCAGCCTTGATGAGCGCCGTCGTCTTCGATTGCATCCTGAAGAAGTCGAGGAGATGGCTGGCGGGTTCCAAAAGGATAGAAACTCGCTTGCGTTAGATCCCAAAACACAGCTGGCGTATACAAATTTCACAACGCAAATGGAGAAGGCTGCGCGGACCCTCGAAACGACATTTGTTAAGGGATTGCTGCCCCTCGAACATCCTCTGGAGCGTCTATCCAAGACTACGACCGAGATCGTTGAAAAATTCATGAAACCGGATGGCCCATTGGACCATCTTTTGACTGACCTTGGCAAAGGGCTGGACTGGCTCGACTCTGAAATCAAACGGCCCGAGTTTGTTAAAAACATCGAGTGGTTCATGTCTGGCGTTGGCAGTCTTGTGACCAGTCTCGGTAGTGTGGCGTCCAAACTGGCATCGTTCGCATCATGGCTTGGAATTGATACTGCATCGGCATCGACCAACCCATCAGGCCCAACGGGGGCAGGCGGCGGGTTGACAGGGCTCCGGGCTGCGGCTGGCCTGAGCGATGCACCATCGGCTCATAGCGGCGCGGGAGCGCCTAGCGGGGCGCCGGGGGCTGGCTGGAATGGTGGCGGGATACAGGGCCGCGCGTCTGCGGCGCCGGGCTCCCTGGGGCCTAAGGGGGCCTCCTCGCTTGGTGCAAATGCCGGTGATGGCGGTGCGCCATCTGGTGGCCTGCGGGATCGTGGCCTGGCGTTGATGAATCGCCTTGTCAGTGAAGGATGGTCGCCCGAGGGCGCTGCATTGGTCGCGGGCAACACGGAAGTTGAATCCGGCATAAGAACAAATCCGCCCGGCTCGAATGACCATGGAACCAGCCGAGGCATGGCGCAATGGCACAAAGACCGCAAGGCTGCGCTGGAACAGTATTTGGGCGATCACCCCGGCGAATCGGAATTCAACAATCAGGTTGATTTCTTCAATCATGACCCGAGATTCGCGCGATACAAACATATCGACTCGCTAAACAACGCTGGAGAAATGAGCAAACGCGCGGAGGGCTACAGCACGAATACAACGGGCTTGCGCGCCTCAAAATTCCAACAGTGGTTGAGTACCTACAAGAATCAGAAAATCACGGTTAGCCATGAGCCAGGCGGAAATCACACAGATCATATCAACGCCGCAGCTGCGGGGAGTCCGTAAATGGCTGGCAATAAACCTATTTTAGATATTGAGATTGATGATAGCGCATTTCAGCAATTCAAACGGCAATTCGACAAGTATCAATCCGCCGTCAAAGACCTGCCCGAGCAATGGAAGGCGGCCGGATCGGAAATCAATAGCCAGGCCTCGAAGTTCGCCAAAATGTTCGAGAAGCTTGAGGCACAAGGCGGTGCAAGTGCCGCCGCACTAACAGAGCAAACACAATTCAACCGGCTTCTTGATGCCACGGAACTGACATTCGTCAGCATTGCCAAATCCGGCAAGAGTTTCGCTGGTCATATTCATTCATCAACACAACAGTTGATGAGATGGACGAAACTCACAAGCGTGTTTTCTGGTCTTCTGGGCGCGGGCGGGTTATTCGGCATCGACCGGATGGCTGCGGGTGCTGCTGGCCAGAGAACGTCCGCTGGGGGGCTCGGCATCAGTTACGGGGAGCAATCTAGCTTTCTAACCAATTTTGGCCGTATCGGCAATGCGCAAGGCATCCTTGGAGGATTTAGCCAAGGGCTCGCAAACCCGGTGGGCCGGGCGCAAATCAGTCATCTTCTTGGCCATGCCCCAACGGGCGACGCGGCTGAAACGGCCGCCGAGGCGCTGCCAAAATTCAAGGCGTTCGTCGATAAAGCCGACCCTGCCATCCTCGGCAAAATGCTTGAGTCCCTCGGTTATACAAAATTAGGTTTGGGCCTCGACCAGGCGAAGACCATAAAAGGTATGTCGCGCGAAGAGGTGGAACGCTTAAGCAAATCATATCTGACAGACAAGTCAGGCATGGGATTCGACGACAGGGTTGCTAAAAAGTGGACTGACTTTAGTAATCAGATGGAACGGGCGGGCTGGCAGTTACAAAATACATTCGCAAAAGGTCTCGTGAATCTCGCGCCTCGGTTCGAGGATCTTTCAAAAGGGCTTGGCCTCGTCGTTGAAGACTTGATGAAAGACGGCCAGCCTTTAATCAAGGACATTGCCGACCGGCTGGATAAGTTCGCAGATAAGTTGGGCGACAAAACATTCCAGCAAAACGTCGATAAATTTGCTTCCGATGTCGGTACCATCG
>DATBQC010000215.1:0-2190 GCA_036561065.1 Methylobacter sp.
TGGAACGAAGGCGCATCCGCTCAGCACAATTGCGATCGCTACGGCATTGATCGTTTTCATTATTTTCCTATACCTCTCTGGTTTCAATGGACCCGTCGGCACGGTGAATCGATATTGTAAGCCTCTCGGTGACTTTGACGGTAGACTGCAAGCCCATAAAGATATTGTCCAAAAACTGCATCTTGAATTCGTCAACGGCATCCGCTCTGGTAATGGTGATTTCCATATCCGCGTGCCATCTGATTCGCCTAGGAGGCCGGCTACGACCTCCCTTCTTCTCACGGATGTTGGGCTGCTCCGGATATCGATACACCACCCTATTGGCAACGTCATGGACGAACTTGTACATAATTTTCCCTGGTTCTAACAGTTCAGGCATCACGCTTAGTTGCTTTGCGCGGTGGCGGACAACGGATGATTTGCCGCAGCCGGAAAGTGCGCGCCGATTGCTTTATCGATATCGTACAACATGCGAAGGTGCGGAACCGCGCCGATGAGCAAGGCCGCCACCTTCTCGTAAGTGTTCTGCATAGCGGGCCGAACGCCGTAGTGAACCGAATTTCGTGACTCTCTCACTCCATCGGCCCAGATCACGGCCGTTCTGAGGTCCTGAATAGTGATTCCGCTCGTCTTTTGGACGTCCTTGAAGACGTCCGAGCGCTCGTACAGCCGGAGCGTTTCCGTGATCTTCCTCCCGATTCCGACATTTGGATCTTGGAGTTTCGACTTCGCCTTTTCGCCTTCGCCCGCGTGGCCGACAGACATTGCTGCGGCCAGCTTTAAGCCCAATTCAACCCAAGCGCCCTCGGATGCCTTGCCGAGCAAGGCCAAGCAACCGAGGTATATTTCGCTTCTGAAGCAACGCACCGCATCACGTAGGGACGCTTCCACTTCTTCATGGATTCCTGGGATATTCATTTCGTGAAGAAACAGGTCGGGATCGCTCAATGGCTGATGGGCCTGGCCAGTATGCCGTTGCGACCACGGCAATACCAATCTACTCGGCACCGGCAACGCAAGGGAGGTTAGCGACCAGCCTGACGAATTGCCACCCTGCCCAGGTATCACCGTTGTCCAACTGATTGTCGGCAGTTGGCCCGATCTCAACGTCGAATCCCCCGGAACCAAGACGCCGCCGGCAATCAGTCCCCAGATGGCCTCACAGCCGGCCAGAGTCCAAGATATACCCTCAGCCGCCGCTTTTATTGATGTTGCCGTATCAACCGAAGGATGAACAATGATCTGCGCCGGGATTTGCGCCTCGTTATGTTTTAGAAGTAAGGCGATCAACGCATCCGCATCGTCGACAAAATTTTGGCGCATGAACGCCTTCGCAATGGAGACTCGTTGCGGCGTGACGACGATCAGGCGCTGAAGAAGCTTGAATGCTTCATCTGGATTTGATATTTGCTCTTGCATTTCGATCAATTTTCCTATCACCTTCATTTGCGACTGGAGAAACCGATGTTTGTAGTTTGATAGTCGCCTACATGCTCATCAAACCACGTTGACTTGCTGCACACGATTGCCAGATGTTGATAGATGTAGTCCAGCAGCGCTGCTATGTTGGAAGAGGACGTGGTAACCGGAGGCTTACCTTGAAACTCGGCCACTATGTCCTCTCCTTTTAGCGTGAACAGTACGTGCAATCTGATAACCGTGTCACCTTCATCCTTTAAATTTCGCAGTCGGAACATCAAGGGAACGAGAAACTTGCCTTTCCTGAATCCGATGCCGGAATGTCCGTAGCTTCCTTGGTCAAAGGAGAAACTTCCAAATTCGCACGATAGCGCTACACAGGATGGATCACCGAGGTATTCACCCAACTCTTTTTCCAAGCGGTACGAGAACGGCTTAAAAAAACCCCAGTACATGATCTGCTCCTGTCCAACCGCAGCGAGCTGTTCACGAAGATGGTCAATTCTTGATTGGGACATATTTTCCTTGATAACTATAGGCTTCTAGGAGGCGGACCGAATTCTTGGAGCAGTCGATCAGCTTCAATCTGTTGATGGCGAAATTCTTGGGTGTGTTCCGAGTAAACTGAACCATAACCGTTACATTCCTCCTTCCATGTGATCGACATTACAGCATCACTAGGCGTCGGTCGTTGATCGAATTTTCCGCCGTCACGCTGCGTGCCTCGAACCCATCCCTTCCCTTTAATGAGGTGCCACTCGGTGTATTCTT
>DATBQC010000216.1:0-11554 GCA_036561065.1 Methylobacter sp.
ACAACAGAAAAATTTATAACTCAATTAGGGGGGGCGCTTCAAAAAAACTGTCACTAAAAATATCTTCTTCCACATACAAAAACCTGATGGACGCTTGTCGGCCACTTTGTAACTCCGTTAGTAAGCGGTTGGCTGTGGCAATGATCACACGGGCATCCTGGTAGCGGGATGGAGCTTGATGCTGGCCGAACGCTGGTATTGCGGCTCTTGCGGGTTAGGATTGGTTCTGATGAATACCGCGATGCAGCTGGTCACAGAATGTTGCATCGCTAAACATCAAGTTGGCAGGCGGAACACCCAGAAAATTGAACGCAAAAACTTGAATCTACGAACTTGGATCAAACGGTTGACCAGGAAAACTATCTGTTTTTCCATGTCAGTTTTGATGCATGATACTGTCATTGGACTGCTTATCAATAAGATAGAGTTTGGCGTCGATATTCATGCCAAGTTACAGGTTTGACCCACCGCCTGATTATTATAATAGGCGAGTTCTCCGCGATTGCAATTCTTGCATATCAAGATTACAGTAAGCGCACGGATCAAGCACAGTCCCAGGCCGAACAAACACCTAGTCAATTAGATTTTAACACTTGGATTCGGTCGGTCTACGAAGTTCGATAGGATGGTAAGGCGTGAAGCCCATCAATCGTCGAACGTTGGGCATCCTTCGTCAACCTATTCTAATAATAATTACCACCGACGGAACTCATTATGAACAATGAAGAGCAATTGCAGTCCATCAGGAAACGGGTGTTTGAGTTAACCGTCACCAGTACCACGGCATCGGATTTAGATGTGCTGCTTGAGCACTTGTTTGCAATATTACTCGAATATCACGATTTGCCCCTGGAGCCGCGTGGTGCGGTGCTGCTGCTTAATCCGCGAGGGTGCTATTTTCAAGTCGCACAATACGGTATGGAACCCGCATGGAAATCGGACTTGCACTGGGATTCTGGAGTGTTTGCTTCCGCCGATATTACACAGGAATGCCGAGTTGAAACGATCCCGTTTTTCTCCGACGAAACTGATAAACATAAGATGCAACAGAGGTTATTTCTGTTGCCGCTTTGTATTGATGGGCAAGGAATTGGCTACACCGCGTTGTTTGTTCCGCTCGGTTATCAGCCGGCACCGGTTCACCTTGATTTCATGAGTGATTTGGCACGCGCACTTTCGGGTTTAGTGCACCGTGCGCTGACCAATGAAACGCTGCGTATACGAGAGCTGGAACTTGAGGAAGCTCGTGCGGACGCTATCCGCAACTTAGGCGTGGCGTCAGAGTACCGTGACAACGAGACCGGTTGGCACATCATGCGCATGACCAATTATGCCCTGGCGATTGCCAAGGCGTTGGGGCTGTCGGCCGAGCAACGTGATTTACTCTATATTGCTGCTCCCATGCATGATGTGGGCAAAATCGGCATTGCGGATGCTGTGTTGTTAAAGCCGGGCAAGTTGACGGCTGACGAATTTGAAGTCATGAAAACACACACTAATATAGGTGTCTCCATTTTAACGGGTAATGACGCATTGAATGCCGCTGCGCGTGATATTGCCGGTTCGCACCACGAACACTGGGATGGAACGGGGTATCCGCAAGGCTTGGCAGGTGAACAAATTCCGATTTTGGCGCGGATTTGTTCGGTGGCCGATGTATTTGATGCGCTGACCTCTGTACGTCCATACAAAAAAGCTTGGACTGTGGAAGACGCGACAGCTCAGGTTATTTCCGAATCCGGCAAGTATTTTGATCCGACCATCGTAGAGGCGTTTAAGGCTGCCATGCCTGAAATTTTACGAGTGCGTGAGCTTTACCGTGATGACATCATCGACCCTAAACAGGTGTTGATGCTGCCTCCGGTCGAGCCGAGAGAAAACGCCTGGGCGCCTTGGGATGAAAGTCTCAGTGTGGGTATTGGCACCATTGACGAGCACCATCGCTACCTGTTTGACCTGATCAACGATTTGTACGATGTTGTGATCAATAAGCTTGGAGCCCGTGAAGTGGCGCGATTGGTCAAGGCGTTGGATGCTTATGCCAAAGTGCATTTTCGCGCCGAGGAACAGATGATGACACACTATGGATACGCAGGTATCCATCGTCAGGAGCATCAGCATCACGATTTTGAAGCGAAAATTCGCGAGTTTTACGAAGAGCTGCACGCCAATCCGTTGGTTGCCCAGTTTGATGTACTGTCCTATTTACGCGACTGGCTGGTCAAACATATCTTGGTTGAAGACATTCAGCTGCGTTCGTTGGTCAGTGCTTGACAGGGCCGGGGGATAAAACACCTATGTTTCGGTGGCGTCAGGTGTTCAGCTCAATAGCGAGTTCACCGGATAGGTAATAGAGCTTATTGTTTGACGAAGTTGAATCTTCTACTCTATAAATTCCCGCGTAACACCATCCGGATTTTAGGGTTATGAGCATACGAAAAATCATCTTTTGTGACATCTGTAACCCCCGAGGGCTTAGGTCGATAGAGTTTCGCCGTACCCTTAGAGAAAATGAAAGCGCCGGTCAGCGCATCAGTGACGGTCGCGCATGGATAGAAGGGGACATTTCCCATGCCGTTGAAAACGGCTGGCTTTGTACGTCAGAAGGCCAGCATATCTGCCCTACATGTAAAAAACGCCACAAAGAGCAGGAAGGTGCGAACCAAACACTTTGTGGCGCGGTTTAGATTTATTTAATCAGAAAATCCCGCATCATGCCCATATCTTCGTGTTCCAGGTTATGGCAGTGGTACATGAACAGGCCTTTAAAATCATTAAACGGCTTTAAGATCGTGACCTTTTCGCCCGGCATCACCAGAACCGTATCCTGCCAGCCGCTATCTATCAATCCTGATGAGACGCTGGCGTAGTTATCCGTAACATGTGGGGCCACTTCCCGCTTGACGATCTGAAACTGTTCGCCATGCAAATGCATAGGATGCGGCATATCCATCATGCCGTGCATGCCGCCATCAAAACCGTTATCGAACTCGATTAATTGCAGACTATTGACCGGAATGATTTCATCCGGCTGAATGTCGTCCATTTTATAAGAGCGACCATTAAGCCGTGCCGACATGTGCGCCATGGATAAGGCGATGGTTTTCGGATGGCCCGCATTGGCAGCGTTCTTGGCATGCAGTTCGGTGATCGGGGTCAACGTCTTCGGCAAGGTATTGTCGCCTTGCTCCTTTTTGGAAGTCCGGACTTTTAAGATAGGGTAGTCCGATCCTGAAGGCAGAGTGCTGGCCGACATCATGCCACCCATCATGCCGTGCCCGTGCCCCATCATACCGTGTCCCATCATGCCGCCGCGTCTGCCCATCATGCCCATGCCGCTGTGCGTGTCGATGTCAAACTGGAGGCTGCGCAAGGTTAGCTCGGTGCCTATTTCCAGTTTGCTAAAGTCCACCCATAATTCCCGCCTCTGTCCCGGCGTCAGCATGACATAATCGTGTTGTTCGGGCTTTTCCAGCAAGCCGCCGTCAACGCCAATGACGGTCATAGGCGTGCCGTTATCCCAAGCGAGTTTATAAATACGGGAATTAGAGCCGTTGACCAGTCGGAGCCGGTAGGCGCGCGTCGCCACCGGCAACACAAAATCAGGCCTGCCGTTGACCAAGATTTGGTCGCCCAAAAAACCCTGCATGCGCTGCATCATGTTAGCTGAATAAGCCAGTTGGTTTTGACCGTCAAAACTGCGATCCTGAATTACCAGCGGCACATCGTGGTCGCCGCTCGGTAAATTCAGCGCCTGTTCCTGATTATCGCTGACGATTAACAGGCCCGCCAAGCCGGAATAGACCTGTCTGGCGGTGACGCCGTGGGTATGGGAGTGATAAAAATAGGTGCCCGCCCGGTTGAGTATCTCAAATTCATAAATATAGGTTTCGCCGCGATCGATCGCATACATGGGGTTGCCGTCCATGTTGGCGGGTACATGCAGACCGTGCCAGTGCAGAATCGATTGCGCCGGTAAATTATTATTAAGAATCAGCCTGACTTTCTGGCCTTTTTTAAAGCGCAAGGTAGGGGCCAGATAAGTGCCTTCATTGTTATCAAGCACGTCTGAAGGTCCTGTTATGACCTTGCCGGTGATTTTCCAGACACGGGTTTTTTCGCCCTTTAAAACGGGCACCTCAGCAGTGTTCATGGTCAGTTCAATTTCAACATCGGGAAGAAAATCGGCAGACGGCTTGTTGACCTTGACAAATTCGCCGGCCGCCTGAGTCCAGCTAGGATAAGTGACCGCACCGGCGATACCAATCGCGGCATATTTTAATAGTTTGCGGCGTTGCAAATTTGTCGTCTTTTTCATCTGAACTTCCTCGATTTAATTGTTATTGGCATGTTGGAATATACGGCTTTGCATCACAATCTTTACAGTCTGATGAGACTACATAAGTACGGATTAGTCAATGCTGCTGATGCAAGAGAATGCGCCTTTGGGCTGTAGGGAGTCAAAGGATATAGAAAGCAAGCCGTCCGTGTAACAGGTAGAAACACTTAGCTGCCTGTTTCATGGTATCTACATGACTTGATCGGCGGAAATTTAGACAGCCAATCCACTATCTTTAAAATCATAATCTGGTATCTTTGTTGCTTGGTCGGCTTTTTCCAATTCAGTAAAAAAATGAACTGCACTTGTCGGTTGAATTTAAAATAGTACACAAAAATAGTGCAAGAGACTCAATTGACAGAACTAGAAGTATTTTTCAGCAGCGAAGGCGGATTGGCAGAAGTCATTCCCGGCTATCAGCCGCGGGCTGCGCAAGTTGAAATGGCCGAAGCCATCGCCCATGCCATTGAAGAAAACCGGAATTTAATCGCCGAAGCCGGGACCGGAACCGGTAAGACCTTCGCCTATCTGGTACCCGCCATTTTATCAGGCAAAAAGGTCATCATCTCGACCGGCACCAAAAACTTACAGGATCAGCTGTTTAACAAGGACTTGCCGGTGATCCGAAAGGCGATCAAAACACCGTTTTTTGCCGCGCTGTTAAAAGGCCGCAGTAATTATTTATGCACCTACCGGCTGCAAAACGCGTTGACTTCCACGTTGGGTTTCAGCAAGGAAGATGCGGTCGCGCTGGCAAAAATCAAATCCTGGTCGAAACGCACCCAAATAGGCGATGTGTCGGAAATGTCCGAAGTGGCCGAGGCCGATCCGGTCTGGTATCAGGCGACCTCGTCCTTGGATAATTGCCTGGGCCAGGATTGCCCAGATTACGCCGATTGCTTTCTGGTCAAGGCCCGGAAAAAGGCGCAGGAATGCGACCTTTTGGTGGTCAATCATCATTTGTTGTGCGCAGACTGGTCGATACGCGATAGCGGTTTCGGCGAGTTATTGCCCAATGCCGAGGTGGTCATCATTGATGAAGCGCATCAACTGGCCGATACCGCATCCAATTTTTTAGGCATTACCATAAGTGCCAAGCAGTTGAATGATCTAGCGAAAGATGCGCTGATGGAATATTTTAAAGACGCGACCGACATGCCCGCGTTGCGTACCGCTTGCGAAGATCTGGAACACGAGGTTAAAGATTTGCGGTTGGCGTTTGGCATCGAGCTTAAACGTGGGGACTGGAAGGACATCGAAACCAATCCAAAAATAGCGGCGAACCTGACTGCGGTTAAAGACCAGTTGCAACGCTTGGCCGATCAACTGGAACTGGCGTCGGTTAAAACCAAAGGTCTGGACTCGTGTTTTAAACGCGCCGAGGAACTGGTGCAGCAGCTCAAGATTATCCTCGAAGACAACAGCGGCAAATGGATACGCTGGTATGAGACCTATAAAAACACCTTTACCTTGAGCCGGACGCCGCTGGATATTGCGGCAGAATTCCGCTCCTTCATGCAGCAACATCAGGCGGCGTGGATTTTTACCTCGGCGACCTTAAGCGTGGCGAACAAGTTCGATCATTTCGCCAGTAACCTGGGGCTTAGCAATGCGGACAGCGAGAGCTGGGGCAGTCCTTTCGATTACGCCCATCAGTCGCTGTTTTATCATCCTAAAGGCTTGCCGCAGCCCAATGACCCCGAGTTCATCCCGACCATCGTCGAGTTTGCGGTACCGGTGTTAGAGGCCAGCAAGGGCCGGGCTTTTTTCCTGTTTACCAGTCATCGAGCGCTGAAACAGGCGGCTGAATTACTGGAGAAAAAAGTCGATTTCCCGTTGCTGATTCAGGGCAGTCGCCCCAAAGCCTTGTTGCTGGAGCAGTTTAAGGAAGCGGGCAACGCCGTATTGCTCGGCACCTCGAGTTTTTGGGAAGGCGTGGATGTCAGGGGCGAGGCTTTGTCCTGCGTGATTATCGATAAACTACCTTTCGCATCGCCCGGCGATCCGGTGTTAAAAGCGCGGTTAGATGCGATGACCAAACAAGGGCGAAACTCGTTTTTCGAATACCAACTGCCCACCGCCGTGATTGCATTAAGGCAGGGCATAGGCCGATTAATCCGTGATGTAACCGATCGGGGTGTGTTGATGGTCTGCGATCCGCGTTTGTTGAAGAAGTCATACGGACAGATATTTTTAGACAGCGTACCGGCCATGAAGCGTACCCGCGATATAGAAGATGTGCGGGCGTTTTTTCAGGATGAGACGTTGGAAGAATAGAGCTCAGATGATGCTGATTAGACGGATTTATACCGAGTTTTATTTCTAGCCGCATTATCCAGGCAGCCCCACGTTATTTTAATAACCATTCAGCGGCGAAGCACAACATCGCTATCCAGCAGGAGAGGGGCGAGCCACCAGCGATTTGCAGGCTACTGCTTAGCTGAATAGTTACTTCTATTATTTATAAAATCAGCACCCGCTAAGTTAATTACCACAGAGATCGAACAATGAAATTACTGGCAGTAGAAACATCGACCGAAGCCTGCTCGGCAGCGCTGTTCATTGACGGCGATATAAGAGAACGCTTTGAGCTTGCCCCCAAAGAGCACACCAAACTGATTTTACCGATGATCGATTCATTAATGGTCGAAGCGGGCTTAAAACCGCAACAGCTCAATGCACTGGCGTTCAGTCGTGGCCCTGGCTCATTTACCGGCGTACGCATTGCCACCGGCGTGATTCAGGGTATCGCATTGGGCGCCGATTTGCCGGTAGTTCCCGTGTCCACCTTGGCGGCCATAGCTCAGGATTTTTTCGATCACAATGATGAGAATGTTGCCTTTGTTGCGATGGATGCGCGGATGGGCGAGATATTTTGGGGCGTTTACCGGCGTGATGCACTAGGCTATGCCGAACTGATTGGCGATGAAGCCGTGACTCCGGCTGATGCGGTTGAGTTTCCCGATTTGATCGGTGTAGGAATAGGTTCAGGCTGGGGCGTTTACCCTCAGGAATTAACGAATCGCTTGGCAGGGCTGGTCAGTCGATATCAAGCCGAAATGCTGCCCAGAGCCGGTGCGATTGCCCGTTTAGGCGCACGAGGTTTCGAGCAGGGCTTGGCCGCTGCCGTCGAACAGGCCATGCCGGTTTATTTGCGGGATAAGGTTGCTAAGAAAGAATCGGAGCGGTAACGCGGATGCGCCAAAGCAGGCATGTAAGGCGCGCACTGCGTACCATTTTTCTAGCCAAGCCATGAGGGATGCTTGTTATGAACAGGCTGAACAAATAGTGCATTTGCCAGTAAAACCAAAAGCCGGAAAAAAGCAGCGCCAGCTATCGCAAAAAGAGAGGCTAGTAAAACCAGTATGTTTAAAATTTTCATGATGTGTCCCCCAATATTTGTATGAATTGAGCGTGATATTCCTCCGATTAAATAAGTAAAACAAGGAATTTAATCATCAATTAAATGAGGGCTAGTTCCGCTTTTTAGGTGCTTTAAATAACCCGTAGCGAGTCCACCACAAGTTGTTTTTTTGCGAGTTTATGCGCTGGGTACTTGCTACTGATCTCACGTTTAAATAAACGAATAGGTGAATTTGGATTACTAGGTATTTTTGCGTAAAAACAACAAAACTGTCGGTGGTCATTCAGCAGTAAATTATGCAGCAGGTGCTGAAAATAACCGCAATGATTGCCGAATTTTTAGTCCTGTTTTATTGGGCTCATTTCACCGTATCCTACGAAGCCATCCGTCCCAAGGCGAATCCAGGGTAATGTGGGCGATGTCGCGCCAGCGATGGAATGTGTCGAGTTCTGCGATTTGTCGGCGTTCAGGATGGCTGTCGCCAGGGCGGCGTAGAGGTGATAATCGGCTTCTGGAAGTTGGATGGTTTTCTACGTCGCCGTTTTTACGTGCCTCATTGCGCAAGCAGGAGAAATGGCCCGGAATGGGGTTGCGTCTTGCCGATCACGACGCTGGATCGATGTCTTCTTCGTGGAGGCCGGGCTGACTGCATTATAATCAGCCTAGCAAACAGAGAGAGGACACTCCCTATGAGGAAAACTTCAACTGGAGAGCTCCGTGTGCGGGAAAACCGCAGGCACGGTTCGGAGGGGGAGTCGAGAGATTACCCTATCGACAATATGTTTGTGCCGATACCTATGTCGTATAGCCAGCCTTACAACGGCTCAAACAAAGCCGTCAGATCTTCCGCCGTCAATTTCAACGATTCCTCTTTAGCACCGCCCTTGTAAATCCCTTCGGCCAAGGCGCGCTTTTTGTCTTGCATCGCGATAATTTTTTCCTCCACGGTATTTTCGGTAATCAGCTTGTAAATGAATACCGGCTTGTCCTGGCCGATGCGATGGGCGCGGTCTGCGGCTTGGCTTTCTGCGGCGGGGTTCCACCACGGATCGTAAATAATCACAGTGTCGGCTTCAGTCAGGTTTAAGCCGACTCCGCCTGCTTTTAGACTAATCAGGAACACAGTCACCTCGCCGCTTTTAAAAAGCTCTATGGCTTCGTCGCGGTTGCGGGTTTGTCCGGTCAGTTTGGCGTAGCCGATTTTTCTCGTATTCAGTTCGCCTTCAATCAGCGCAATCATGCGGGTGAATTGTGAGAACACCAGTATCCGGCGGCCTTCTTCCAGTTGTTCCGGCAATAGCTCCATCAGCAGGTCGAGCTTGGCTGACTCCTGCACTTTTTGCGCTTCTTTGAGCGGCAGGGTGCGCGGGTCGCAGCAGGTTTGGCGCAATTTAAGCAGGGCATCCAGTATGGTGATGTGGCTGCGAGACAGGCCTTTTTCGGCGATTGCATCGCGGATTCTTTTCTCCATGGTTAGGCGGATACTTTCGTATAAAGCAGCCTGTTTCGGATACAGCGGTACGGAGCGGATAATCTCGGTTTTAGGCGGTAATTCGGTGGCGACTTCCTGCTTGGTGCGGCGCAGCATAAACGGGGCAAGTCGGCGCGACAGTCGTGCTCTTTGCTCGCTATCGCCATGTACTTCAATAGGTGTGCGGTAGCGTTTTTTAAACGTGGCGATGTCGCCCAAAAAGCCCGGCATCAGAAAATCGAATTGCGACCAGAGTTCGCCCAAGTGGTTTTCCATCGGCGTGCCGGTCAGGCAAAGCCGGTGATTGGCTTTAATACGCCGCACCAGTTGCGCGGCTTTGGATAGCGGGTTTTTAACGGTCTGGGCTTCGTCCAAGATCAGGTAATGATACTCGTGCTCCAGTAGGGTTTCTTCATCTCTGGATAGCAAGGGGTAGGTGGTCAGGATTAGGTCGTAGTCCCTGATTTTGTAGAACAGCTGCTTGCGTTCTGTGCCTTGCAGGATCAGGATTTTCAGGTCGGGCGTGAAGCGTTCGGTTTCCCTGCGCCAGTTGCTCATCAGGCTGGTCGGAGCGATGATCAGGCTGGGCAGACTCATCCTTCCTCCTTGTTTTTCAAGCAACAGGTGGGCGAGCGTCTGTATAGTTTTGCCCAGACCCATATCGTCGGCGAGTATGCCGGAGAATTTATATTCCCGTAAAAATTGCAGCCAGTTGAGTCCCTGCTGCTGGTAATGACGCAGTTCCGCCTGCAAGTTAGTGGGTAGCGCGACATCTTCAATGCCGGTAAAGTTCTTTAGTTTTTGGCCCAGTTCCCTCAACTCTTTTCCGCCGTTTATGCTGAACAAACCCCGGTTTTGCTCTTCCAGGTCGGCCAGCGCGGCGGCGTTAAATCGGGACAGTTTCAGAGAGCCGTCTTTGCCCATCGTGCTGCTGCTAAACAGCTCGATCAACACGCTCAAGAACGGTTTGATTTTCTCGCTGGGCAAGGTCAGGTAGTTGTGCTCACCGAGCGGGATGCTGAGTATTTCCGGCAGGTTTTCCGGGTCGTAGTTTTCCAGTACCGGCATAATCAGAGGCAGCAATGGCAAGGGCTGACCTTCAATTTCTATGGTAAAGCTCATTTCAAACCAGTCCTGCTGGCTTTCGCTGATTTGGGCGTCCCAGTTCTGGGCGGTTTGAAAGTTAAGCAGGAAGCTTTCATCGATGTCGATAATCCAGCCGTCCTGCTCCAGCTCCAGCAGGGTGTTTTGCAGAAAGTCCCCCCAGCGTGCAGCGCTGTCCATTGCGGTTTGTGCAGGGCTGTATAAAAACAGTTCTTGTACGCCGATCTGCGCGGCAGGGGCCGGGGCAAAGCCGAGGTCAGTCAGGCGATGCATTGCCAGCTGCTCGGTTTCCACGTTGCGTTTAATCCGCACCAGTCCCTGTTCTGTTTTTACCACGCTGTAGTCTTCCTGGGGGATTGCGGAAAGTGTCCATTCGCCGTATACAAAACCGACCGCCATAAAATGGGTGTACTGTTGGGACGAGACCTGATGGCCGAACAGTAACAGTTTTGGCGCAGGCGTCAGCTCGTCGGCTTCAATCAGCTCGACTTTTTTGGGTGCAGGCAGCGGCAGGCTGGGGTGTTCAATAATCAGGCGCTGGCTGAATTCGTCGGCATACTCGGCCGGTATCAGCGGGGCGGCCAGGATGTTTTTAAGTTGATCGGTCGAGAGGTTATGAGTGTTGATCGTGCCTATTACGCCCAAAGCGTCGTCCAGGTATTGCGCCGGTTCGGTCAGTAAAAAGAAAGCGGGCGGGGCGATTTCGACCGCTAACTGATAATCGCCGTTCTCGGCTGTTCGCCAGTTAAACTTTAAGTCGCGATCAGTTCCTTTTATTAACGGCGCGCGATCAACGCCTTGCCAGAACAGTCGGCCTGTTTTCAGTAGTTTGGACAAGGCCAGATAACCTGTGGCTCCGGCAATTAACGGCTCGTCTCTGAAAGCTGGGTTAAGCGCAGTTAATAGCTTTGCAATTTCCTGATCCTCCGGTTGAACATAATTGAGGTAGGAATAGCTGTAGCGGAGATTATTCAAGGTCGTTTTTCTGCCCTTATTGATCCCGCCGGTTTTCTTGGCTTTGGTGATTAAAAATTCGACTGTAAATTCGTATTTCGCATTACCGGGCTTGAGGATATAGGCGATAAAATCCTCAGAGACATCATGCTGCGCCGGCGCTTGCTGATGAAGGCTGTCGAGCCAATCCAGACAGCTGGGTTTTGCACTCGATGCAGAAAAACTTAGATTGGAATTCTGATACATCAGGCAAACAGCGGCAACGTGTTTGCAGTTATAGCCGACAGGGCAGGTGCAGTCGCCTTCAATTTCTGCGGCGCTA
>DATBQC010000217.1:0-2605 GCA_036561065.1 Methylobacter sp.
ATTTGAATGCTGCAAATCTGGAAGCGGCAGTAAAAACGATTGCAGGCAGTGCGTACAGCATGGGTCTGAATGTGGAGGGATTGTAATGGCTAAGTTGTCAAAAAAAGCAAAAATTATCAAAGGGAAAGTTGATAAATCTAAGCAATATTCAATCACTGAAGCGGTTCAGCTGTTGAAAGAACTAGGTACTGCAAAGTTTAGCGAAGCCATTGATGTTAGCGTTAATCTAGGTGTGGATCCTCGTAAATCTGATCAAAATGTCCGTGGCGCGACGGTGCTGCCAAATGGTACCGGAAAAACAGTTAGGGTTGCGGTTTTTACTCAGGGCCCTAATGCTGATGCGGCAAGAGAAGCCGGGGCTGACATAGTCGGTATGGATGACTTGGGCGAATTGGTCAAAAAAGGCGAAATGAATTTTGATGTGGTCATCGCTTCGCCTGATGCGATGAGAGTTGTTGGTCAGCTGGGTCAAATTTTAGGCCCTCGAGGCTTAATGCCTAACCCTAAGGTTGGAACAGTGACTGCTGATGTTGCCACGGCAGTAAAAAATGCAAAATCCGGTCAAGTGCGTTACCGAACCGATAAATCAGGGATTATTCACTGTACGCTGGGCAAGGTTGCTTTCGATGCAACTGCTATTCAAGGCAACTTGGAAGCGTTGCTTGCGGATTTAAGAAAGCTAAAACCGACAGCTGCAAAAGGCATATACATTAAGAAGATAACCCTATCTTCGACTATGGGGCCTGGTTTGTGGCTGGATCAAAGCAGCATTTCAATTTAACGTTATAAAAAGACTTTGGGTTGCCGACCTGTTCGGTAACCGTCAAAGACCGCAGGTGTTGTAAAACTTAATCCTTCCTGCGTAGACGGAAGCTGGAACCTAAAATCTGGGGAAAGGGACCGTAAGGGGCGTTCAAAATGAATGCTTTTTATTAATTCTGGGGATAAATTCCGGAGGTAAGTTGTGGCACTAAATTTAGATAGCAAAAAAGCTGTCGTAGAAGAAGTCGCTGTATACGCTGCTAAAGCTCATTCTGCAATTGCTGCGGAATATCGTGGGTTGACAGTTACGGAATTGACCGAGCTGCGCAAAACTGCGAGAGAGACAGGTGTATATCTGCGTGTGGTAAAAAATACACTGGCAAAACGGGCGGTAGCTGGGACTGAATTTGAATGCATGCAAAGTGGACTGGTAGGTCCATTATTGATTGCTTTCTCTATGGAAGATCCAGGATCTGCTGCGCGTTTGATCAGTAATTTTGCCAAAACTCACGACAAGTTAATTACCAAGATAGTTGCTATCGGCGGACAGTCTTTTGGTGGGTCTGAGCTTGCTCGACTAGCCAGTTTGCCTACTCGCGATCAAGGCATTGGAATGTTGATGTCAGTAATGAAGGCGCCCACAGAGAAATTTGTGCGCACTTTGGCTGCAATCAGAGACCAGAAAGAAGCGGCATAGTAGAAGACGCTGCTCTGCAACGTTTCTATTTCCACAACCAGTTTAAAACTTATTATTTTAGAGGAATACACAATGGCAATTTCGCAAGAAGATATCTTGGAAGCGGTCTCAAAGATGAGCGTTATGGAAATCGTTGACTTGATTTCAGCGATGGAAGAAAAATTTGGCGTGTCTGCAGCGGTTGCTGTAGCAGCGGCGCCTGTGGCAGCCGCTGCTGCTGCTGAAGAGCAAACTGAATTTGATGTTGTTCTGACTTCTTTCGGCGAGAACAAAGTATCGGTAATTAAAGCCGTACGCGGTATCACCGGCTTGGGCTTGAAAGAAGCTAAAGATGCTGTTGAAGGCGTTCCAACAACTTTGAAAGAAGGCGTTTCTAAAGCCGAAGCAGAAGATGCACAAAAGCAGCTTGTTGAAGCAGGCGCTACTGTCGAAGTCAAATAAAGTTCGACTCAATTGCAGGGGCGCTACATACAGCGTCCCTGCCAAGTATGGCTGGTGGCAACCTTGTCGCCGGCCTTTTACTGTTTGCAATAACTGCACGGTAGAAAATTATCTATGACGAAAAGGTTTGGAAGCGATATGTCCTACTCTTTTACCGAAAAAAAGCGTATTCGAAATAACTTTGGGAAAGGTACTGAAGTACTTGATGTTCCCTATCTCCTGGCAACGCAAATTAATTCATATGCGGGCTTTTTGCAATCAGGCGTCTCCACTGCAAAGCGTGAAGACAGTGGATTGCATGCAGCATTCTCCAGTGTTTTTCCCATTGAAAGCCATTCCGGTTATGCCGTGCTGGAGTATGTGAAATACCGATTAGGTGAACCAGTTTTTGATGTAAGAGAGTGCCAGCAAAGAGGTGCGACTTATGCCGCGCCCTTAAGGGTCTTGGTTCGCCTGGTTATCTATGACAAAGAAGCCTCTGCAAATGCAAAGGTAGTCAAGGATATCCGTGAGCAGGAAGTTTACATGGGCGAGTTGCCGTTGATGACGGACAATGGAACCTTTGTTATTAATGGAACTGAGCGGGTTATTGTCTCCCAGTTGCATCGTTCGCCGGGTGTGTTCTTTGATCATGATAAAGGCAAAACCCATTCGTCAGGAAAACTGTTATTTAATGCGCGGGTTATCCCTTATCGCGGTTCATGG
>DATBQC010000218.1:0-4404 GCA_036561065.1 Methylobacter sp.
CCTGCCGGGATGACGTGTTACTTACATTCCTATACCTAATAAGTTTTAATGCTGTATTTGCAGCAATCCGCTTGCCTTCTGTTTATCAGCCCATTCATCCGGCGTGTACGCCTTAACGCTAACCGCGTGAAGCTTGCCGGATGCCAAGGGTTCTTTCAATGTTGCCAGAACCAGTTGCTGTTTTTTTACTATCGGTAAATCGTTAAATTGCGAACTTACTACGGTGATCGTTAAATCGCAGCCTTCGCCATCGACGATCACTTTGGCGTCGTCAATTCCCTGCTGAACCAGTTGCGTAACTTCAGCGGAACTTAAAGCGCCATGTGCTGATTCCGCTTTTTTCGGCGCCGCGCTTTTTAACAAGGGTAATAAACTGCCGTTGTTAGACATTTCTTCAATGATGTCGCAACCGCCGACCAGTTCAGCGTTAACAAACAACTGGGGATAAGTCGGCCAATGGGAAATGCTCGGCAATTTTTCGCGGATAAATGGTGCTTCCAGCACATTCACATAAGCGTAAGGGATTTTGGTCGCGTCGAGTATGCCTACCGCCTTGGCTGAAAAGCCGCATTGCGGATTAGTCGGTACGCCTTTCATGTAAATAATGATGGGCTGGGCTGCCAGTTGGGCGCGAATTTTGTCTTCGGTTTTCATAGAGTTCTCGTTTTTTGTTAGTTATTAAATTCACCGCGAAGACACGAAGGACACGAAGTTTTTACCTTTGCTTTCCTTCGTGTCTCGGCAATTGCTCCTGTATTGCTCTACCTCCTGCGTCCATGCAGTCGTTCGTGGTGTTATTTTTTAAATTGATGTTGATGGAGTTTGACCCTACCCAGCCTGCTGCCTAATTTTGGCTTCGGCTTTTTTTATCAGCTTGATTTCACCCTCTCCCTTAACCACATTGGCATCGACAATACACTGCTCGACGTCATCGACGGACGGAATATCGAACATGGTTTTTCGCAAAATCTGCTCCATGATGCTGCGTAAACCGCGTGCCCCGGTTTCGCGTTCAATGGCTTTTTTGGCGATTTCAATCAGTGCGTCCTGTTCGAATTTCAACTCCACGCCTTCGTAAGCAAACAGTTGTTGATATTGACGCACCAGCGCATTTTTAGGTTCGGTCAAAACCTGGATTAATGCATCGACATCCAACGGCTCCAACGGTGCCAACACAGGAAAGCGACCGATAAACTCGGGGATCAAGCCGAACTTGCGCAAATCGCTGGGCTGCGTCGCATTCAGCATGTCTTCCAATGCCGGTTTTTTATCGGGATTGTTCACTTCAGCATGGAAACCGATCGCGGAATTGCCCGGCACCAAGCGTTTTTCGACATGTTTTTCCAGGCCCGGAAACGAACCGCCGGCAATAAACAGGATATTGCGCGTATCCATGGTGATCTCGCCGTCCTTGTTGCGTCCTTTAGCAGGGATCTTAACATGAGAACCTTCGACCAGCCTGAGTAACGCCTGCTGCACGCCTTCGCCGGACACATCGCGGGTTCCGGTTTGCTGTTCCGGGCTGCGGGCAATTTTGTCGATTTCATCCAGGTAAACGATGCCCCATTCGGCATTGGTCATATTGCCATCTGCGACATCCAGCAACCTGACCAGGATATTTTCCACATCATCGCCGACGTAACCCGCCTGCGTCAGCGTTGTCGCATCGGCAATAACAAACGGTACGCCGACGATTTTTGCCAGGGTGCTGGCTAACAGCGTTTTTCCGGTACCGGACGGCCCTATTAACAGGATGTTGGATTTACCGATTTCCACATCCTTGTCAAACTCGCCCAAACCCACATCGCCGCTTTCGTGTTTGAGGCGCTTGTAATGGTTGTAAACCGCGACCGCCAATATTTCCTTGGCAAGATGCTGGCCGATAATGTAGCGGTCGAGATGTTCTTTTATTTTTGCCGGGATAGGCAATGCGCCCTGCATTTCGGAAAGTTCTTTTTTGCGGCTCCAATTGCTGACAACCTGATTGGCCAATAACACACAAGCCCCGCAAATAGTGCCTTCGCTACCGGCAATCAACGGCACCGAAGCGGATTGCTCTATGCCGCAAAAAGAACAGTGTTTGATTTCTTTATCGCTCATTATTCGCTCTCCCCGGATTCAGACGACTGCACGGATGCAGGAGGTAGGGCAATGTCGGGAACAATTGCCGGATTGGCTAAACCGGCCAGCCAAGCGCGCTGACAAGTATGTCGGGCGCGTTCTTGCATTAGCTGGCGTATTTTCGGTGTTGCTTTTGCAAGCGACAGGGTTTCAGATTTTAGTATGCCCTTGCATAACAGCACATGGAAACCGATTTCCGATTTGACTACATCGCTGACTTCTCCTGACTTTAAGCTAAACAGTACGGCATCCAGTTCAGGATAAAGCGTACCGCGCGGCACTGTACCCAGAACGCCGCCTTGCAAAGCAGTCGGGCATTCGGAATGCCTTAACGCCAGATCGGCAAATTTGTGCGGTTTTTTGCGCAGTTTATCGGCAAGCTCCTGAGCGCGCAATAGAGCCGTTTCATGGGTATTTTCAGCATAATCCGGGTTAATGCTGATAAAGATATGACAGGCTTCACGCCTTTCAGGGAGATGAAATTGCTCGGCATGGAGATGGTAGTAGATGCCTATGTCGACATCGCTGATAGCGGGTGCGCGACTGGCAATCAAATCCAGCACGGTATTGACCTTGCACTGACGATGCAAAGCCGCCAGCAGGCTGTCTTTGTCTAGCTGGTTTTTTTTCAGATCATTGAAAAAAACGTCCTCTTCTTCATAACGATCGCGAATTTCCTGATAGGCCAGTTGCAGCTCTTGCTCGGTAATGATCACTGCCGCCGCTTCCGGCGCATTCAGCACTCGGCTCTCAATCCTGAACTCATTTAAAGCTTGAGTTCTTGCTTGGCTTAACTCGGCTTCCGCTAATTCATTGGGCGGCTTTTTGAACAAGCTTAAAGCCGCCCGTAATAAATTATAAGTTTCCAACTGGACAGGTTGTTCAAATACAGCCATATCAAAGCTCCGGTTCCTTGATTAAATCAGGGAATAACTCAGGGTGTGCAGGGGCAAGCGCCAACTCGGGTACTTGCAGGACACGGCCCTCGAAAACGACATGGTATTGAATCTGTTCGCTGTCTCTAAGCACTTTAAAAACTTGACCTTCCGTGCCTTTAGGAAACACGACTTCACCCTGGAGACTTAAATTAATCGTGCACACCACCTTGTCCCTAAATTGAAAGCGACTGGGATTGCAGGGTTCGTCAATGCCTATCAATTCTTCCAAACGGCAACCAACCATTCGCCCCTGATCCAAAAAATGCACGGTAAAAATAATCTGATCCTGAAGAAAAGTGCCTACCTCAATGACATTGCCGACACTGCCGCGCCGAATCAACAAAGTGCCGACTTCCATACCTGGATATGTGCCGTCATTGCGGATGTTTCGGGTAACCCGAACCGATTCGCCGAATTCAAACCGGCCTTCATCGAAACGATCGGGTTTCATGTTTTTATATCGCTTAAAGAAACAAAAGCCGTTTGCGACAACTCGCCCATTGCAAACACTTTAAAAACTTTTTCGGTTTGGGCATCGGATTCGACAAAATCCTGGTAGGCGCGTTGCAACAGCTTGCTGTAAACCGCTCTTTTCGGTGCTTCGTCTTCCGGCATATCGTCAGCGGCCTTTTGCAGATAATCATGAAAACGCTGCAAAATATGCAAGCGGTTAACATGCACCACGCTCGGCTCATATTCCAGTTGAAAATATTGCAGGAAGTCTTCTGCCGATTCCAGCTCTTCCATTTCTTCTTCAAAACTCATGGGTTTTCTCCGGTAATTAAAGCGGGCCGACTGATGTGGCATCCTGAAGTAACAGGTAAAGCGCCAGAATAACAAACATCACCAACGGCATGATGGTCATCAATGAATCGGTTATCTCTTTTTTAAACATGATAAGACTCCAAATAGGTTGAGTTACGACTGCATGGATGCAGGAGGTAGAGCAATGCAGGAGCAATTGCCGAGCGCAGCGCAACTCAAACAATCGTGGTTCAAAAATATTGGGTTATGCTGCGCCGACCCAACCTACATCTGTTTTACGCTTAATCACCAATTCCAATAATCCCTGTGCGCCGATTCTGTCTTTGCTGTCCAGCTCGACCAATTTTTCAAATATAGCCTGGCTCAAATCCAGATTTCCCAAACGCATATTTAAAAAACCCACAGCTTTCAAAGTAAACAAATACAATCTGATTTGGGTTAATGACTCAGCTGGTGCATCGGTAATATGGTTGGGTAGCAGTTCACGCCAGTCTTCGGGAAAACCTGTCGTCGGCCTGATGATGACCAGCGCTTTAGTCGTTGCACTTAAAGCGTCTTCCAGTCGATGCTGGTAATAATA
>DATBQC010000219.1:0-4590 GCA_036561065.1 Methylobacter sp.
TATCGCAACGCCGCCGGATTGGGTGATCCAGTTTACCGCTAGCTCCAGTTCAGTCCAGGTTGTAGAAACAAAAGCGGCTTTGCCCGCGCCAAGATAACGGTCGAAAGCCTCCTGTTGGGTGGAAACATGAAATTGCGACAGCAAAAAGTCGGCGAAATGGCTGCGGGTGATCATGCCGTCACCTGCGGCTTTTTTGACGGCTTCAAGCGCACCCGGTATACGTTTTTTCTCCAGCTTAGCAGCGATTTTTTCGGCGCGCTCGGTGCGCATGATTTGCAGGTTATGGGTGGCGTCGCGTAGCGGCGGATACTCAGGATCAATACCCAGTCCGACAATGTGAAAACATTTGTTCTGCCAGCTGGTCGACAGCTCGATGCCGGGTATTAAGTTGATGCCTGTCGTAGCAGCCGCCTCCCGTGCCTCGTTGAGTCCGGCGACTGTATCGTGATCGGTCAAAGCCAGTGACGTGACGCCTTGTTCATGGGCGCGCTGCACCAATGCTGTGGGAGATAAAGCACCGTCGGAGACGGTAGAGTGGCAGTGGAGGTCGTAGTTTTCAGTCATAAGTTATGTAGATTAAAGGTGCAAGGTTAAAGGCGGCTTAAGGGAGCTGTTTTTCCAAGCACCTTTTGGCCTCACTGATACTCGCCATAAAGTTTCGCATAAAGTCCTTTTTGGTTGAGCAGGGTTTCATGTTGTCCATGTTCGCAGATTTTGCCTTGTTCAAAAACATAAACATGGTCAGCCTGTTTAACGGCACTCAGACGGTGGGCAATGATAATAGTGGTGCGGCCGTTTAAAAATTCCGCCATGGCTTGATGTAATTTGTGTTCTGTTTCGCTATCCAGCGCCGAGGTGGCCTCATCCAATATCACCACTTTGGGATCGGCGACGATCATTCGGGCAATGGCCATGCGTTGACGCTGGCCGCCGGAAAGTCTCATGCCCAATCGACCGACTGTAGTGTCCAACCCTTGGGTCAGATCCTGCACCGTATCTTTTAATTGCGCGATATCCAGTGCGTTCCATAATGCGTCATCGGTGGCCGGTTTGCCCAGGGTCAGGTTGGCGCGGATGGTGTCGTTAAACAGGACGGGGTGTTGCAGTACCGTGACGACATTTTCCCTGACCACTTCCAGGCCGATGCGGTCGATGGGAACTTCATCGAAATAAATCTGGCCGTGGCTGGGCGGGTACAGGCCGATCAGGGTTTGGATCAACGTCGATTTGCCGCCGCCACTGGCACCTACCAGCGCAACTTTTTCGCCTGCTTTAATCTTTAGTTGGATACCGTCGAGTATTTTTTCATGCCGGTCTGTCCTGTCCGGCACCCTGTGGGTAAATGCCAATTCGCTCCCGGCGAATTGGTCATCGCTGTAGCTAAAATGCAGGTTTTCCACGCGCAGGGAGACGGTTTTTTTGTTTAAAAACGGATTTTCCAGATGAGGGTAGTGCGGTTCCTGTTTCAGCGCGTTAAGCCGGTTGATACGGATTAATGCGGCCTTGGCAGCATAAAAGGCGTATTGGATGCTCAGGATTTCTTGTACCGGCGCCATCATAAACCAGAGGTAGCCGAACACCGCCAGCATTTGCCCGATGCTGAGATCGGAATAAAACACCATCAGCATCGCGCAGGCGCGGAATATGTCGAAGCCGAACAGGAACACCAGGAAACTCAGGCGTGTTGCCGCATCGCTTTTCCAGGCGAAAGCAGTTGAAAAATCCTTAACCGAGCGGGCCGATTCGATCAGCTGCTGGCAATAATGTTTCTCGCGATTGCTGGCGCGTATCTGGTGGATAGCTTCCAGAGTCTCGGTCAGGGATTGCTGGAAAACTTCAAAGGCGGAATTTTCCTTGGCTTTAAGGTCTTTAACGCGGGAGCCTATCACGCGGGTGAAATAAATGACCACCGGATTCAGCAGCAGGATAAATAAACCCAGTTGCCAGTGCATCCATAATAAAACCACGGCGGTGCCGATAACTGTCAAGGCGGCTACCAGCAGTTTGCTGACGGTGTTGCCTATAAACGTGTCTATGGTATCGAGGTCTTTGACCAGATGAGTTACCACGGTGCCGGTACCGAGGCTCTCGTATTCGGACATCGAAATGTTTTGCAAATGTCTGATCAAGTTGCTGCGGATTCGGAATACAATATCCTTGGCGATGCAGGAAAATTGCCGGGATTGGATGATGTTGAAGATGATCGCAATAATGCGCAGGATGACGCTGATCAGCAAAATGACGCTGATATAAAGAATAGGGATTTGCCAAGTGACAGGAAAAAACAGGTTGACCGTTTGAATGATAATGCCGGGTTTATGCAGCAGCACTTCATCGACTAAAAGCGGCATCAACAAAGGCACAGGAACACTGGCTATGGTAGCCAGAATAGCGATAAAATGAGAAACAATCAGTTCTTTTTTGTGTTCTAACGCAATTTGGTAGATAGTGTTCCAGCTGTATGCTTGAGTGGCCTGTTTCGATTGCACGGGATTTGATAGGGATGTTTTTAGAGCGTTCGATTATAACATCTTTAGGAATATATTTACTGTGAGTGAAGTATGAAGTACCTGCGTGGAAAATGGTTGTTATTGTGTCTGGTTGTTTTTTCCGGTGCAGCACTTGGCAATACGCTCGACCAGCAAAGGAATAATTTTTTGCAGGCGGAAAAATACCTTGCACAGGGCAATACGGCTGCATTCATGAATATCAGCGCTGCTTTGACCGATTATCCCCTCTATCCCTATCTGCAATACCTGTGGTTGAAAGACAATTTACATCAAACCGATCAGGTTCAAGCTTTTTTAGCAGCTTATAAAGAGAGCCGTTATGCCCGGTTATTGAGGACTAAATGGCTTGATTATCTAGCCAGGAATGAGCAGTGGCACGATTTTATCCGGCATTATATCTCCAAGGATGGAGTGTATGCCGGTAACCTGTCGGGAACAGGTTCGGCGATCTCCAAGGATGGAGTGTATGCCGCAAGCCTGCCGGGAGCAGGCACGGCGGGATCTACCGAAAACACGACGCTTGAATGCCAGTACAATTTGGCTATCTATAACACAGGCGATCAACATCAGGCATTAATTGAGGCTAAACGTTTGTGGGTTACCCCAGATTCGCTGCCGCAGGAATGTGATCCCCTGTGGACGGCTTTGATGATGTCGCCCGGCTTTACGCCGGAATTGGTTTGGCAGCGATTTGAGTTGGCCTTGAGCAAGGATAATGTCTCGGTGGCCGAATTCGTGCGCCGTTCTATGAGCATAGCCGATCAGGATGTTGCCGATGTTTGGTTGCGGGTGCACAAAAAGCCGAGTCTGATCGAAAATAGCGGTTTTTTGACTCCTCAAATGGGGCGACTTTTCGCGCATGGTGTGGAGCTGTTAGCAAAATCCGATTTGAGTCTGGCAATTCAACTTTGGGATGGTCGAAAACACGATTTCCAGATTGATAACCAGACTGCTCAGAAACTGGAGCGCAATCTTGCGGTTGCTTTTGCGCGCAATCGAAGTCCAGGCGCGTATCAGCGTCTGAACCAATTGGCCGTTGTTGATGCGGAAGTCAATGAGTGGAAAGTCAGGACGGCTTTGCTTGAACAAAATTGGCTGCATGTCGCTGAGGCATTGGCAGGGTTGACGGCTCAGGAGCGGCAGGATCCTAAATGGCAATACTGGCAAGCCAGGGTGCTGGATAAAACCGGGAACTCTTTGCAGGCGCAGGAGGCTTACGCAAAACTCGCCGAAGATCGCAGCTTTTACGGGTTTCTGGCTGCGGATAATGTCAATAAACCCTATCGAATTGCCGACAAGCCGGTTCTTCTGGCGGCAAATGAGCTCGAAAATCTGGCCAATGAAACCGATTTTAAAATGGTTCGGGAATTTAAAGTACTGAACCGGGATGCGGAGGCCGAACGGCAGTGGTGGTATGCGGTAAAAGTGCTGAGCAAGGAGCGGCGCATGGTCGCTGCCAAATTGGCCCAGCAATGGCATTGGGATCAAGTCGCGATTACGACTTTGGTTAAGGCTGATTATTGGGATGATCTGGGCTTGCGCTTTCCGGTTTATTATTCGAACCAGGTTCATAATAATGCAGAGCAGCAGAATCTTGATCCGTCCATTGTTTTCGGCCTGATCCGGCAGGAAAGCATCTTTAATAAGGATGCCGAGTCGACGGTTGGTGCGCGCGGCTTAATGCAGGTTATGCCCAGAACCGGGATGCAGATAGCCCGCGATTTGAAGGAAAAATGGCGCTCGGATGACAGCTTGTTTAATCCAGACGTTAATGTCAGATACGGAGCTTTTTATTACAAACAGCTGGTAAAGCAGTTTCATGGCCATTTCGCCTTGGCCATTGCCGCTTATAATGCGGGCTCAGGCCGGGTTTCAAAATGGTTGCCGAGTTTTGAGGCGGTGCCGGCAGACATCTGGATAGAAACCATTCCCTTTAAAGAAACTAGGAAATACGTCACTTCGGTGCTGTCTTACGCCATTATTTATCAGCAACTCATCCAAAGGAAGGGCTTGAAGATGAAGGAATTGATGCATGATGTGCTGCCCGGCTAAAATTAGAGCTGATTTTTTTTGATGTCTG
>DATBQC010000220.1:0-4504 GCA_036561065.1 Methylobacter sp.
AAAAAGGCTGTGAAATTCCGGAAAGCACTGTGATTGGAGAAAACAGAGCAGAAGACGAAAAAAGATTTCATGTAAGTCCCGGCGGAGTTGTTTTGGTGACGCCCGATATGCTGGGACAAAAAAGACATTATGTCAGATAACGGCAAATTGAAATTAGTCCTGTGCTGGCATATGCACCAGCCGGAATACCGGGATTTGCAATCTGGGGAATTTAAGCTGCCGTGGACCTATCTGCATGTTATTAAAGACTATGTGGATATGGTTGCGCATCTGGAAGCGGTGCCTAAGGCCAAAGCAGTAATCAATTTTGCGCCCATTCTGCTGGAACAAATCGAGGAGTATGCCCGGCAAGTCAACGGCTATTTGCATGACCGCATTTCAATCACCGACCCTTTATTGGCGGCGCTGGTCGATCCGAGCATCCCGGCAGATCCCGAACAGCGCATGAGACTGGTTAAAGACTGCATGCGTGCGAACCGGGAACGGCAAATCAACCGCTATCCGGCTTTCAAACGATTGGTTGAAATGGCCGATTGGCTTGAGCACCATTATTCTTCCTTAACTTATGTCAACTCCCAGTTTATCAGCGATATTCTAGCCTGGTATCATCTGATTTGGATGGGAGAAACCCTAAAGTTAACGGATAGCAGGATAAAACGCCTGATAGAGAAAGGCTCCGGCTACACCCTGCATGACAGGATAGAAATTGTAGAGGTCATTGCCGAACAACTGAGCAGCGTTATCTGTCGGTATAAATCATTAGCCAGAAAAGGGCAGGTTGAGCTTTCTGTGACACCTTATGCCCACCCTATCATGCCGCTGTTGCTGGACTTGAATTCCACCCATGAGGCGATGCCGAACGCCCCCTTGCCGGAGCTTGATACCTATCCGGGAGGTTCTGAGCGGGTAATGTGGCATCTTGAAAAAGGTATGCAAACCTTTAAGCGGCTGTTCGGTTTTGAACCTAAAGGCTGCTGGCCTTCGGAAGGCGCTATCAGCGCTCAGACGTTGAAAATATTGGGTGATTTCGGCTTTGATTGGACCGCAAGCGGCGGTTCTGTGCTTCATAACAGTTTGAACCTTGCTGAAAACACCAAACAATCGGGAATCCATCATCCATTCAGGCTTAACAAAACCGATATAGCCTGTTTTTTTCGGGATGACGGCTTGTCCGACCTAATCGGTTTTGAATATTCAAAATGGCACGCCGATGATGCGGTTGGCGATTTGATTCACCATCTGGAAAATATTGCCGTGCATGAACTTGGCGACAAGGTGGTTTCAATTATCATGGATGGTGAAAATGCCTGGGAATATTATCCCGATAACGGTTATCACTTTCTCAGCGCTTTATATCATCGGCTGGCCAGTCATCCGGGCATTGAATTGACTACTTTTTCGGAATGCCTGAAAGATAAAGTCGACGTCAAACCGCTGGCAAAAATGGTGGCGGGCAGTTGGGTTTACGGCACATTCTCGACTTGGATAGGCGATGTCGACAAAAATCGCGGTTGGGATATGCTCGGCGATGCTAAATGGACATTTGATAAGGCAATTTCGGCCGGTAAATTAACGGATAAACATATCCAGCAGGCCGAACTTCAACTAGCCATTTGCGAGGGCTCTGACTGGTTCTGGTGGTTTGGCGATTATAATCCGGGGGAAGCGGTCAGTAACTTTGAAAAGCAATTCCGGCTTAACTTGGCTAATTTGTATAGACTGTTGGGCGAAGAGCCCCCCGCTTATCTGGCGATGTCATTTACACAGGGTTCCGGCGCTCCGGCTATGGGCGGCGCAATGCGGCCAGGCGTCGAACTTGTATAATTGCTGGCCTGTAGAATGTGCTGACGAAGGAAGTCTGTCCTGAGCCCTTCGGCTTCGCTCACGAGAGCCTTGCCAAAGGGCGCATCGTTCGCGATGGATAAAACTTAAACAAGAGATCACTGAGTGTGAATGACATCTTAAATAAACGCCGCGCCGGCATCCTACTACATATTACCTCGTTGCCGGGTACGGGGCGACAAGGCGACTTGGGGCAGGAAGCTTACAATTTTGTAAAATTCCTGCATGATTCCGGAGTTAGCGTATGGCAGGTTTTGCCGTTAGGCATGACCCATGCGGATGGTTCTCCTTATCAATGTCTGTCCGCCCACGCCGGCAATCCGGAATTAATCAATATCGATTGGCTGGTGAAACAGGGTTGGCTGCAACGCGCCGACAAATGTACAGAATGCGCCGGAAACTGCGCCACAAGATGCATGGTAGCCAAGGCTTATTATGGTTTTTTGGAGCGCGCCCAGCAAAAGGATCTGCATGATTTTGAACAGTTTTGCCAGGACAAGGCATTCTGGCTCGATGATTTCGCCTTGTTCCTGGCATTCAGGGTCGAATTCAAGCAACAATGCTGGAATCAGTGGCCTGAGCATTTCAAGGAACGGGATGCAAAAGCCATAAAAGAGGCGCGTCGCCGGTTAAAAACTCAAATCGAATGCATTAAATTTGAGCAATATATATTTTTCCGGCAATGGCTGGAATTAAAAGCCTATGCCAACCGGCATGGCGTATTTTTGTTTGGCGACATTCCTATTTTCGTATCTTACGACAGCGCGGATGTTTGGGCTCACCGCGAGGTTTTTAAGCTCGATGACTCAGGGGAAATGTCCGTTGTGACTGGCGTACCGCCTGATTATTTTTCTGAAACCGGGCAGCGTTGGGGCAACCCGCACTATAACTGGAACTTCCTGAAGAAAACCGGATTTCATTGGTGGGTCGAACGGATGGAAACCCAGCTTGAGATGTTCGATATTATCCGGATCGACCATTTTCGGGGGCTTGAGGCCGCATGGGAAATACCTGCCTCTGAAGATACCGCAATCAATGGACTATGGGTTAAGGCTCCGGGCAAGGCGTTGTTGAATGCCATCAAAGCAGAGCACGGCTCTATTCCGTTGGTTGCCGAAGACTTAGGCATTATTACTCCGGAAGTCGAAGCGTTAAGGGATGAGTTTGATTTACCGGGCATGAAGATTTTGCAGTTTGCGTTTGGCGACGGCCCCAATAATCCTTATTTGCCGGATAACTATGAAAAAAACTGCGTCGTTTATACCGGCACTCACGACAATAACACAACCTTAGGTTGGTTGCAGGGTATTGGCGATAATGAGAAAAACTACATTTACGATTATCTCGGCAGTCCGGCAATGCCATTGCATTGCGCCCTGATTCATGCGGCATTGGCATCGGTTGCAAATATTGCGGTAATCCCGATGCAAGATATTCTGGAGCTGGGTTCCGAACATCGCATGAATATCCCAGGCACCACAGAAGGCAACTGGAAGTGGCGTTTTCAGTGGGATCAGCTTTCTCATGAACGGGCAGTCCGATTTGCGTATCTGGTTGGTTTGTTTAATCGCAAGTAGTCATGATGTCCTCTCACAGACATCAACTTAAAAAGTTAATTCACCACGAACGACTGCATAGGCAGATATTCGCTCCTGCAATATCTGCATTCACCACATCCATGTGGATCATGCAGAAGGTAGAGCAACGCAGAAGCAGTTGCCGAGATACGAAGTTTTTACTTTAGATTTTTCTTCATGCGCTTTCTGGCGTTATGTTTTTTTAAGATGATGACTATGAGGGGCGAGCAATGCCACCCCTCCTGGATAAATGATTAATCGTCGTCTTCGTGAACAGCCTGTTTAGGGAGCGGTAGCAACGGAAAATTGTAACTGCTCATGATGGCTCGAATCTTATCCGCTTTGTCCGCGATCAGCTTGTTTAGTGCTTCTTTTCTCGCTTTATCGCCATTACGAACCCCCATCGCCATTGCAAATTCAAATTTCATATCCGGGGTTGATTTCATTGGAATCATTGCGTAACTATTTTTGGGACTTTGAGCAACGACATAGCCCGCCATAGGTCCCCACAGGATAACCATGTCGATTTTCTTCGCTTTAAGATCCTTTTCTATCTGCATGGCCACATTATTTTCACCGTCACCTGTCATTGATTGATAAGGTATGCCCACATCGAGTAAGCCGTTTTTTTGCATCCAGGTCGTTCCGGGGCCACGGTCGAACATTGCAATTTTCAATGCCTCTTGTCTTTGCTCAGGCAAATCGGCTAATTGAGCCGCATCGGTAATGTCGTCCCAACCGCGCCCCTTGGCGATTAACAGCACATAAGTCGATTGGTAGTACGGAGCCGTCGTTAAGGTGAGCTCATAGCCTGCCGGAACCCCCATAATGACGTCGCATTTATAGTCATTGCTTTCCACATCAGTGTCTTTTAACGGCGCATTTAAGGTGTTGCGGATAAAGCCGATTCGTTGCGGCATCCAGGTGTACTCAAGAGTCTGTCCGAGTTCTTTGGCAAACAGTTCGGCAATTTTGTTTTCAAAGCCGTCTTTGTTTTTTGTGGAATAAGGAGGATTCAACGGGTCAGCACAAACCTTGAATTTTTCTTCGGATGAAGCGTTGAAGCTGAAGGCCGACAGGAACAG
>DATBQC010000221.1:0-10744 GCA_036561065.1 Methylobacter sp.
AAGCGGACACTGCCTTATGCCACTTAAATTAATGGTCGTGGTCGTGGTCGTGCTCATGATCGTGAACATGCTCATGCTCATGAACACCAATATCCTGAACTTGAGCGGCTTTAACGGCCACCCCATATTTATAAACCATCAAACCGCCTAGATCAGCGCCCAGCATCATCAGCGCGCAGAGCAACGCTGCCAATATCAGAAAAAAACTGTTAGCGCCGCCCTCTATGACTCCGCCACTTTTTAAACGCCAAGCCGACAACAAGGTCGCCAAAGACAGCACAGATACGCCGAAATGCTCATGCCGCTCCATAATGGCATGAACCTCTTCCCCATGCGCGACGGAACCTGCGGCAATGAAACCGGCGGTCACCGTAAACACGGCGGCTACGGTGCCCAGATACAACAACCAGCCGGCAACATTGCGCCATTGCTGTTTTTTAGCCAGCGTACCGACCACGTCCAACACAAAAAAAGCCGATAAAAACGCGATCGGAAAATGCACCAGCAACGGGTGAATATTATCCATATTGGCAATACCGGGCATTAATGTCGGAAAAATACCTGGCGAATCGTGAGCCGTGAGCCCTTCAAAAAAAGCCAGCAGACTTGCAATGCCGTCAGCAATACCACCGCCGTGATCGGCTCCGCCATGAATTTGAAAAGACAAATAATTATTCATACCAACCATCGTTATTGTTAAAAAAGATGACAATCTACTTGATATTTAGACAAATGCAATACTGCTAATCATGCCGCTTGGCATCAATCGGCAGTTTATCGAACACCGGGTGTTTAGCAATGCCGTAATGCTCCGGATAATAAACCGCACCGAGATACAAACCATAAGGAGGTGCTGTAACGCCGCCCAACTTTCGGCTTCTAACCTCAAGCAGCTCTTTCGTCCAAATCATCTCCTGTTTTCCGGCGCCTATGTCGATCAATGCCCCGGCGATATTCCTGACCATATGATGCAAAAAAGCGTTAGCGGAAATGTCGATAATGACTTTATCGCCCTCCCGGTACACATCGATAAAATACATCTCCCGACAAGGACTCTTGGACTGACAACCTTGCGCCCTGAATGTGGAAAAATCATGCTTTCCGATCAAATGTTGCGCCGCCTGATGCATTTTATCGGCATCAAGCGGATTGTGATGCCAAGTCGCCTGATTGCGCAGCAACGCCGATTTGATCGGCCGGTTAAGAATGACATAGCGATAAAAACGGGCTATGGCGCTGTATCTGGCGTGGAAATCGTCCACCGCCGGTTTTACCCAAGTGATTCTGACATCATCCGGCAGATTGCTGTTACCACCCAGCATCCAGGCGTGAAGTTCTCGGTCTATTTTTGGATCAAAATGTACTACCTGCTCAAGCGCATGCACGCCGGTATCGGTTCTTCCCGCGCACTGCACGGTCACCGGATGGTTGGCAACTCTCGACAAGGCCTGCTCAAGCACCTGCTGAACACTGCGCTGATGCGTTTGCCACTGCCAACCTGAAAAACCGCTACCATCGTATTCAATGCCTAAAACGATGCGCGTCATGCCAGACCCTTTACGCTTACAAAAAAACAATTACTCATGAATATAAACCTTAACCCCAACTTCAATCCTATTAAACAATTCCAGCACATCGGCATTCTTCATCCGAATACAGCCGTGCAATCCAGGGTTGCTGTCCATTAATTGATCGGAACAACCGTGGATATAAATATACCGCTAGGCGCTATCGACGTTGCCGTAGCGGTTTTTTCCAACTTCAGCCGGCCCCGCCACAATATCCAGTCGCGTTCACATCATTATTGACGATGGACGGGATAACACCGCACCGCCTTTACACCCGTGTAAACCGTCAGTTGTTGATTGCTCGCCTAATCATTTTTCATGTAGCACCCAAGCGCCACCCAATCAAAACTCAACAGACTTAAATTCATGCCCTCAAAGCTAGATAACAATAAAGTATAACAGTCACTCCGCCATTACACAGCTTATAGCTTCTATAAAAGCAGAACAATCGCATTAAAAATAACTTACAATCAACAAGATAGGCATATTTCACCATAAATTGCGTTTGCCTTGCTACTTAGTTTGCCTAATGGGCAACTACGATCACACCTAATTTAAGCCGTCCCTACCCCGCTGTCACAAAACCTTAAACAAACCTTCACTTCTTTGTCATAGAAGAGTTTTATTCTTCGCGCTGAAGGCTAATGCTTTTCAGAACTTCCCTCGGAGGATAAAGAAATGAAACTGCTCTATTCCATCCATAAATACGACGTTTTCATGTTCACCTGGCTGATCAATGCCAGAATGCACGCTAACTTGACCACGGTCAGCCGTTACCTGTCAAAAACCGGCGATGGTTATCTGTATTTGATCGTCATGGGCTTGTTATATTGGCGTGACGGTCTTGAAAGCCCCATTCTGCAAGCCATTCTGTTGGCTTTCTTAATTGAAAGGCCGATCTATTTTGTGCTGAAAAACGGCTTAAGGCGTAATCGTCCGCAAGCCGCCCTGCAAAACTTCCGCAGCACTATTATCCCCTCGGATAAATTCAGTTTTCCATCCGGCCACACCTCCGCCGCGTTCATGATGGCGACGTTGCTAGCCTATTATTTACCTCCCTTAATGATCCTACTTTATTGTTGGGCGACGTTGATTGCATTCTCCCGTGTTGTACTGGGCGTGCATTTTCCGACCGACACTTTAGTGGGCGCCATTTTGGGTATCAGCACAGCACTTTTTAGTTTGGGACAAATCGTAATATGAAGATTTTTTATGGCGTACAGGGCACCGGCAACGGCCACATCACGCGCGCACGGGTCATGGCAAAAGAACTTAAGGCCGCCGGCATTGATGTTCATTTTCAATTTACCGGGCGCCCTGCGGATAAGTATTTCGACATGGAAGTCTTTAACGGCTACCAGTTGCGCACCGGCCTGACCTTTCATACTGAGAAAGGCCAAGTCAGTTATTTGAAAACCGCGCTTGACGCCAAGCCGATTACTTTCATAAAAGACATGAAGTCGCTGGATTTAAGCAGCTACGATCTGGTCATCAGCGATTTTGAACCGGTCACGGCTTGGGCGGCAAAAAACCAGAAAATACCGGTTTTAGGCATCGGCCACCAATATGCGTTCAATCATGACATCCCCAGAAAAGGTTCGGATCCTATCGCCGATCAGGTCATGAAACATTTTGCCCCGGCCGATGTGGGTGTCGGCTTGCATTGGCATCATTTCGGCCAACCGATATTACCGCCGATTATCGATACGCCGGAAACACCCAAAAGCATTATCAAGAACAAGATCATCGTCTACCTGCCTTTCGAAGACCAGAATGAAGTCATCCGGCTGTTGTCGCCGTTTAGGGATTTTGAATTTCATCTTTATTCGCCGGAACCGGTTCCCTCGACATTCGAGCACATTATTTGCAATCCGCTGTCGCGCGACGGCTTCCAAAAAGACTTGTACGATTGCGCCGGCATTATCAGCAATGCCGGGTTTGAACTGGCCAGCGAATCGCTACAGATGGGCAAAAAAATCCTGGCCAAGCCGCTGCACGCGCAAATGGAGCAAATATCCAATGCCGCCGCCTTACAGCAGCTAGGTTACGGTCACATTATGCATGATATGAATAGTTCCGCAATTGAGCACTGGCTGCATGACAACCGCGCCGTTCATATCACCTATCCCAACATCGCCAAAGTATTGGTGCAATGGATACAGGACGGTATGCCCAAAATGGATACGGATTTTATCGAAGACATTTGGGATACTGTGAATGTTTCACACATTGAGCACTAGCCTATGACATCGCCTAAAACTGTTCTAGTCGTCGGTGGCGCAGGTTACATCGGTTCGCATATGGTCTGGCTGCTCGGCCAAAAAGGCGTTGATGTTGTAACGCTCGACAATCTTTCCAGCGGCCACCGCGATGCGGTACTGCATGGCCAATTTGTCCATGGCGATATTGCCGATCAGTTGATACTCGACAAGGTGTTTCGTGATCACAAATTCGATGCGGTTATGCATTTTGCTTCGTTCATTCAGGTCGGCGAATCCATACAAGACCCGGCCAAGTATTACCAGAACAACGTAGTCAACACGCTAAACCTGCTCAACGCGATGTGCGCGCATGATGTCGATAAATTCATTTTTTCATCCACCGCCGCCATTTTTGGGGAACCGGAATACAGCCCAATTGATGAAGCGCATCCCAAGCGGCCTATCAACCCCTACGGTTGGAGCAAACTGATGGTTGAGCAGGCGTTAGCCGATTACGACCGCGCTTACGGCCTAAAATCCGTGTGCTTGCGTTACTTCAACGCGGCCGGCGCGCACCCGGACGCCTTGTTGGGCGAGCGGCACGACCCCGAGACGCATCTGATTCCACTGGTGCTGCAAGCCGCCTCCGGCCGTCGCCCGAACATCAGCGTTTTCGGGCGCGATTACGATACCCCGGACGGCACCTGCATCCGCGATTACATCCATATCCTTGACCTAGCCGAAGCGCATTGGCTGGCCCTGCAATATCTGCAATCGGGAGGGGAATCCAGCGCATTTAATCTTGGCAACGGCAACGGCTATTCCGTCGAGAACGTCATCCAGGCGGCCCGGCGAATCACCGGCGAAACCATCCCGGTGCAGGAAGGCAGACGCCGCCTGGGCGACCCTGCCCGCTTGGTCGCCAATGCCGACAAGATAAAACGGGAATTAGGCTGGCAGCCCGCCTATGCCGACCTGGATACTATCGTTGAACATGCTTGGCAGTGGGAAGACAACCGTACGCCCAGATTTGCCAAGGCGTCATAAGCCAAATCCCGACGACATTTTCGATGATTTCTTACAGGTCAAATTCAGATCGAGTACAGAATTAAACTTGGATTAGGTTCCAAATCAACAGCGCCATATGACCTATAAAAGTGTGTCATATGCCCTATTTTCATACTTAAAGCGCCTTGATCCGATTGTTTTTTAGCCATCAAGGCATTCCTGATATCAAGCCAGCCGCTAGTTCAAGATAGGCATAAACGAAAATCCGCCTGTATGGCACTACCTTTGCTAGTTAATTTGACGGTAATCCGTTTACTTAACTTCTCAAACTTAATGCCGTAAGGGAATTGTATCTTCGATGAATCTGCTGCCGGAACCAGGGTTGTCAGCGTTTTTTCTTTTGCATCAAAAGGACTTGATGCAATTTTTAACTTATAAAGTCCGTTGCGCCGAAACAGCAGCAGACCTAACACAGGAAACTTATTTACGTATTGCCCATCACCCCGATGTGAGCAACATCGAAAATATGCGCGCCTACCTGTTTCGTATCGCCAATAATCTTGCTCTTGATTATCTTCGCAGTCAGACTCGCTTGAATAAGCGTGATGCGGGGCCGGTTACGGAGGACATTATCTGTCTGCAACCTGAACCGGATGATTCATTATCGAATCGCCAGCAATTGGAATTTCTTGAGCAGATTATTTATGACCTGCCGCCGAAATGCCGTGCGGTTTTTCTGATGAGCCGAGTGGAAGGCAAAAGCTATACCGAGATCAGCAACGAGCTTGCTATTTCCCCACGCACAGTAGAAAGCCATATGCGCAAGGCATTGGATCAGATTCGGAAACAGTTTGATTGACTCCGTCCAAATTGCCCGAATATCCGAACAAAATAGTTTTTTGTCTTGTAAGGGTAACGGGGCCGTCAAACGTCTTATTGATAAGTCATTAACAACACGACTTTTCTGTCCTTTGGATACTCTGTAGTAAAATACCCAACCATGTCCAGCACTCAGCCTTCATCACCTAAGCAATCCGTCTCAGACCAAGCCACCGCATGGTTTGCGCGTCTGCACGCGGATGACGTGACAGCTGTGGAACAGGCGCAATTCAAAAACTGGTACGGGGGAAGCCCGCAACATGCCAAAGTCTACGACAAGATGCTGCTGCTTTGGGATCGGCTTGAAGCGCCCAGCAATCGTGTTCATGCCCGGCTCGAAGCGGAACAACCTGTACCCAGCAAACAACCTTACACCCGGCGATTTATGGCAGTGTCAGCGCTGGCTTTGGCTGTGCTGCTGTCCTATCAGTTGCCGGTACACTACCAAAACTGGCAAAGCGATTATTACACCGTGCCGGGCAAACAATTAACCGTTGTACTCAATGACGGATCACGGCTGACCTTAAATACCGACACCGCACTCGCCGTGAACCTTTCAGATAAGCAACGGAACATCGAACTGCTGCGCGGCGAAGCCTATTTCCAGGTGTCCCCGGATAAAAACCGTCCTTTTATCGTCAGCAACGGCACAGCCAAGGCCCGCGCGGTCGGCACCGCCTTCAGCGTTAAAAAGACTGATGACGACATGCAAGTGATCGTAAGCGAAGGTACGGTAGAAGTATCGGCGGACAAAGCCGATGCCCCCGCCCTAGTCCATATCAATCAGCAAGTCGACTATCAACAGGGCCGCGTCGGGCCGGTGATGCCCACCGATATTCTGGAAACTTTAGCTTGGCAACGCGGACAACTGATTTTTAAACAGCAGCCGCTGTCGAAAGTGATTCAGGAAGTGAACCGCTACCGGAGCGGACAAATCATGCTCCTCAACCCGAAGCTGAAAGAGCGGGTAGTCAGCGGCGTATTTGATACCGCAGATCCGAACGCAGTGGTTGACGGCATCAAGACTACCCTAAAAGTCAGTTCGGTGAGCTTGTCGAATCAACTGGTTTTGCTTTATTAACTAAAGTCATCAATTTTTTCCTCCGCGACTAAGGGTAAATCCATCGCGCCTCGTCGTAGATCATGAAGATAACACTTTATGACCTAAAGAGGATTTACCTAATGACACTACCTACACGCCGGGTTTCTATAGCTCGCGGACAAAAATTCATCAAAACAGCCGGGCTGCTGATGCCCATTGTGCTGTTTGGCGCGGGACAAAACACCTATGCCGCTGATGTCGCACCTGATAAAGCCATACCACTCAACATCCCGGCGCAATCCCTGTCGAGCGCATTAACCCGTTTTTCCGCCGATACCCGGCTGCAAGTGCTTTATGAAGGCGATATGGCCGACAAACTGCAAGCGCCTGCAATTAACGGCACCTATACACCGGCGCAGGCACTGGAAAAACTGTTGGGCGGCAGCGGGCTTAAGTCTCGCTACACTAATGACAAAACCATCACGATAGAAGCTCCGAGCGGTCAAAACCAGTCGGACACCGTCACGTTGAAAGCAATGACGGTGACCGGCAAAGCAACTTACGACACCGCAGACCCCTATAACCCTGACTACACTCGCCCCAACGCCAGTACCGCCACCAAAACCGACACCCCTATCATGGAAACGCCGTTCTCGGTCCAGGTGGTTCCAAGTCAGGTTTTAAAAGACCAACAAGTGGTAAGAGTCGAAAAGGCACTGACCAATGTCGCCGGTGTCATTCAATTACCCGGCAATGGCGGTGCGCAAGATATGTCCATGATTCGCGGATTTACCAATAATACGTATTTTAGGGATGGTTTCCGTTTGCCTACAGGCATTGGCGGCGGCGGCACGACAAAACGCGACACGGCCAATCTGGAGCGGGTCGAGGTGCTTAAAGGGCCGGGCTCCATTTTGTTTGGACGCGCGGAACCGGGCGGCATTGTTAACATGGTCACCAAGCAGCCGCTGGATAAACCTTATTATGCGATGCAGCAACAATTCGGCTCCTATGATTTTTATCGCACCACCGCCGACGCAACAGGCCCGGTCAATGCCGATAAAAGCCTGCTCTATCGAGTCAATTTGGCTTATGAGAACTTGGGGTCTTTCCAGGATAACGTCAATGGTGAGCGAGTTTTTGTCGCGCCCATGTTGACTTGGAAAATCAGCCCAAAAACCAAAGTCGGTCTTGAACTGGAGTATTTGCACTTTAACGATCCGATCGATCACGGCATTCCTACACTCGGCAACCGTCCGGCACCAGTGCCGCGCAGTTTTGCCTTGAACGAACCGCAGTTCAATAGGAACGAAGGTGATCGCACCGGCGTTTTTATGAATTTCTCCCATGCGTTTACTAACAACTGGAAAGTGGAAAACCGTTTTGGCGCGGAATTTGTGGATTGGAATACGCAAGGGGTCACCTTCGGTGCGGCATCAGCTAATGGCAATTTAGTGCGCAGTTTCTATGGACTGAATGATCAAAGCTCACAACGCTATAGCAACACGTTGAATCTGACCGGTAAGTTCTCCACAGGCTTCCTTAAACACACCGTGCTGTTAGGATATGAGCATTTCCAGTTCGATCAAGATCGTATGTTTGGATCTAGCCCGACCGCATACTCCGCACCTTCCGCATTCAATATTTTCAGACCGACTTATACGGGCTTGGGGCCAACAATCAATCCAGCGCGGTACACGCCGCAAAAACTTTCCCAATCATGGGATGGCTATAGTGTGCAGGATCAAGTGGAACTGCCCTTTAACTTTTTTGCGCTGGGCGGCGTACGCTATGACGTTGCTGAAACCCAATTTGACGTTAATAACGGGCTTAACAAACTGTCAAAAGACAGCGGGGTCAGCCCTCGCGGCGGATTGCTCTGGCGTCCTATGCAATGGCTTTCGCTTTACGGCAGCTATACCGAAAACTTCGGGGTATCCAATTACACCAGCAATAATCTTGGCGCAAATTTAGGTCCTCAAAGAGGGCAGCAGTGGGAACTGGGCACCAAGACGGAATTCTGGGACGGCCGCTTGACTGCCAGCGTCGCTTATTTCGACCTGACCAAACAAAATCTGCCGGTCCCCGACCCTACGAACCTTGACGGCCTCCATTTCCTGACGGTTGGGGCGGCAGAAAGCCGCGGTATCGAGTTCGAATCGACAGGCGAGATTCTGCCCGGTCTGAAATTAATTGGCGCTTATGCGTTCACTCCTTTTGCCTATGTCACCAAGGATGTTGCGGCTAATGGCGGCATCGGCTCGCAAGGCAAACGGCTGCCGATGGCTCCCGAGCATAGCGGAAGCCTATGGACCACTTATGAATTCCAAAACAATGAGCTTCGGGGCCTGAAACTTGGCGGTGGCGTGACTGCGGCAGGGCAACGCCAAGGCGATTCACTGAATACTTATCAATTGCCGGGTTATGCAACGTTAAACCTTATGACCAGCTATGCGATGAAAGTAGGGCCAACCAGAGTCACCACCCAGCTCAATGTGGATAACCTGCTCGACAAAAATTATTTCGTCGGCAGTAACGGGGCGACAGCAGCGTTCTACGGTACACCCCGATCTTTCATGGGATCAATCCGCGTGGAATTTTAAAGACAGGGACGTGTTGGGTTGCAGGCTTTTTGTAACCCAACACGCGTGTTGGTCAATACGGAGTCGTTCAAAAAAACTATGAAACAAACAAGCGCTAACTTGCCAAGTGACAAAGATATTATCGTTCAACAAACCAGTGCCGGGCATTTATCCCGACTCAAAGCTAGGCGTAAATTGTGGTTGGATGTACATTTATATCTCGGCTTGATTGCCGGTGCGATATTGGCCGTAGTAGGCCTGACCGGCAGCATTGAGGTGTTCTTTGTGGAATTACAGGAAATACTTAATGCCGAGCAGATCGTTATCGTTGTACCGCCTGAAAGTCAGAACAAATTGTATGCTTTGGATGACATTGTTGCCGCAGCGGAAACGGTCAAGCCGCAAGGTAGTCGTCTTTTCAAAATCTATTATCCTCGCAAACCCGATGTCGCCTACAAGTTGCTGTATTTTGTCAGGGATGCAGGGCTAGCGAACAACGGCGACGGCTATTACATCTTTGTTGATCCGTATACCGCTCAGGCCAAGGGCGTGCAGCTCTGGCATCCCAAGGATCGCTACTGGGGGCGGCCTTTCATTAGCTTCATCATGCAGTTGCACTGGTGTTTATTGCTGGGCAAAACAGGCGGCATTATTGTCGGCATTTTAGGGGCATTATCGCTTATCTCGGTACTGACAGGCCTGATCGTCTGGTGGCCGCTGACCGGAAAATTCAAACAGGCCTTGACCTTTAAGAAATGCGCCAGCGCCGTGCGCTTTAACTTCGACCTGCATAAAACCGTCGGTTTTTATTCGACTATTTTGCTGTTGCCGGTGTTGTTTTCCGGGATTTATATGAATCTGCCGGATCAGGTCAATGTGCTGGTCAAACTGTTCTCGCCGGTCAACCGCCCCACCGCTTTTAATACTATTCCGGTAGAAATTCACAGCAATCCGCCGCAAACGGGTCAGCAGGCGATAAGTATCTCAAAAGTGGAAGCCATAGTGCAGGATCGCTATCCCGCCGGTCGATTGTGGATGCTCAATGCGCCGAAAGACCGTGAGGATGTCTATAAGGTAATGAAAGACGACGTGACCGAATTAAGCCGTTTTACCGGCTATCGAGATTTCGCCGTTGACCAATACAGCGGCGAGATACTTAAAGTCTACGAAAGGGGCACCGGCAGCGGCGGCGATGTGTTTCTGGACTGGCAGTGGCCGTTGCATAGCGGTAAAGCCTTCGGTTGGACGGGACGGATTCTGGTATTTCTTTCCGGGCTGGCTTGCCCGGTTTTGTATGTGACAGGGGTGATCCGTTGGCTGAAAAAACGCAAGGCGAACAAATTAAAGTCTAAAAGCGGCCTGTGTTGAAGCCCAGTTTTTTCGCCCTTTGCCCTTTGCCCTTTGCCCTTTGCCTAATTTGATTATTTGTATTTTTTTTATGTTTTAGGTGAGGATTTTATTCGC
>DATBQC010000222.1:0-2051 GCA_036561065.1 Methylobacter sp.
CCGATTAACGACTCTTCTTGCTCGTTCCTGCCACATTGCCGCCCTATCCATCACACACATCCTGTATCACAACCTGCACCAAACGATGCACCGTAAACAACTTCCTTTCAGGCACACGCTGAATCAGCGAATAGTCTTTTAACGCGGCAAGGGCTTTGTCTAAATCCAACGGATCACAGTCCGCATAGAGTTTTTCAGAAATCCCATCAGGATGTAACAACGCACTGTCGCGCATAATCTCCCCCGCCAAAGCATGACGTTTTTCGGCATTTTCCAAAGCCAACAAAAAGGTTTTATAAACCGCTTCAGGATGGTCAGCCGACTGCACATAACCGCGCTCTTTCAGCATTGCAGCGGCGTTATTGCGGTAGCGGGTTAAATAACCTTCCAAGCCGCATTCGGTTTGTTCGATATAGGCACCGGCTTGATCTATCGCCAAGGCTAAACCGCCTAATTCATGCACTAAAGTGGTTGCCGTTTGCCAATCGCTATCGGATACCGACGAACGCACTTGTTCTAATGCGGCTAAAGCCCTATCCACCCATTTAGACCGCCGCAATAAAAACACCGCCCCGGTATCGTCATCAAAACAATCGACGGGGACTGAGGCTAAGCTACCGGTGGCTTGGGCGCGGGTGGTGAATAAAACATGGCCATTAAAATTGCTTGGCAATAATTCTTTGGCGGCGGTCAGCAATGCCAAGGTTTCGGCATTATCAAAAATCAATAACCAACCGTCATTGTTGCGTAGCCAAGATTGCACGGCAAGAATCTGGTCGTCTTGCTTTTCGGCTTGAAAACCTAACAATACCGAAAGCTGCGCAAAGCTACTGCGCAATAAATCTTCGCCATCTGCCAATACCCACAACACCGCCGAATAGTCGTCCTTGTAACGGTGCGCATATTCGGCAGCAGTTTGGGTTTTGCCTACACCACCTAAGCCGCTTAACGCGGTGGCCCGTTCCGAAGGTTTTAGTGCAATTTCATGTTGCTCGTGCAAGGCTTGATGCAGGTTTTCTAAAATATCGACACGTCCGGTAAAGAACGGGTTGCGCGGGACTGGGACGTTGAAAATATCCGGTTTGCCGGTGTTTTCGACAACGCGGGTAATGCCTTTGTTTTGGATAGCCTCGGCAACCGCCTGGATGCCGAGGCCGCGGATGCTTTTGGCAACGGCACGTATGCCTTTGGCAATATCGGTAAAGGCTTCGTCTAGGTTGCTCCATGAAGTTACTGACTTAATGTCTTTCGGCAAGCCCTGCAATTTCATAAACTCCGCGCCGTGGGTGTCGCAGGGGCGCAGCAATACCGGAATCACTACCGCCGATTTTTCCTGGTGCCGTTGCATGGCGCGTTTTATTTCGACATCAAAGCAATAATCGGATGCCAGAAAATCGGCGCTGACCAGCAATAAGATAATGTCGGCGGCTTCCAGATTGGCATCAATAGCATTTTGCCAGTCTCTACCCGCGCTAATGTCGCGGTCATGCCAAGACTCAATGACCTTGTCCCGTTTTAATTGCGCCAAATGCTTGTCTAATTTATCGCGCAAGGCTTCGTCTTCATGTGCATAGGAATAAAACAATTTTACAGGGGGCTTATTTGACATCGGATAATCCTGTTTGGAATGATTGTGTTTATACATTGAAATTCGGTATTTAAAAATATCCTCTCCCCAACCCTCCCCAGCAGGAGAGGGTTGGGGAGGCGCCGAATTTTGAAGTGCGATAGTGCGATAAGTATGTATTTAAGAATGGGCCGGGATTGAATCAACGGTGTCAAGGCTTTTGACGCATCCCAACCAATCATTCCGTACTAACGCAATAAAATAGCCGACTTACAACGCAAACGCCAGTTCTAAATAGACATCAAGCAGTTCAAATGTTTGTAGAAAAACAATTAGATTTTATGTTTTCGATCTAGCACAGCTCTCAGAAACATAAAGTGCTGGTACTTGACCGACCTTCGGTCAATATTGTTGCAGTTGCTGGGCGCGATCATCGGTATCGGCGTGGTGGCGAAAAACGGCATCCTGATGCTGGATTCGGTAC
>DATBQC010000223.1:0-3035 GCA_036561065.1 Methylobacter sp.
TTCTGTTGATGGTAGGCCTGTCGTTTCTGCTCGATGAAGGCCGTGACGTGTTTTGGATTAGGCGAATTGAGAAACGTTTACAGGCGTTAGGAAAAATCGATGCAGTCAATACCACTATAGCTCTGATTGTTCTAATGGTTATTGATGCTCTTACGCCTGAATCGATCGATTCTCCTGTATTGACCGGCGGAATTTGGGGGGTTTTCCTCTACGGAATGGTAAGCAGTTTGGATAGTCTGTTTTCTGTATCCGACGACGAGCAGTCTATAACAGAGATCGCCCAACGCGGCGGACTGATTACCTTTTTATACCTAGAAATTTTGGACGCATCATTTTCATTTGACGGTGTCATTGGTGCGTTTGCGATTACCCAAAACTTGCCAGTTATCATGTTGGGTCTTGGTATAGGCGCTTTGTACGTTAGATCGTTGACGGTCTACCTGGTCAAAAAAGGCACGCTGGACGAATACATCTATCTGGAACATGGTGCTCATTACGCCATTCTAGCGCTGGCGATATTGATGCTGGCTAGTATTCTGCATGCTATCCCAGAAGCAGTGACAGGCCTTACGGGCGCAACTCTGATCGGGCTTTCATTGTTATCGTCGATTCGACATAACAAATGTCAATCATTGTCTACTCCCGAGTTGCTGAAGCAGCGCTACCCTCATCTTCACAACAAATTTAATTACCTTAAGGAAAAACTATGGCAGTAAATTTAACTAAAGGCGGCAATATCAATTTGTCAAAAACCGACCCATCCTTGAAAAATATTATTGTTGGACTTGGCTGGGATGTTAGGGAAACCGATGGTGAAACCTTCGATCTTGACGCATCCATACTCATGGTGAAGAGCGACGGGAATGTAAGATCAGAGAAGGATTTTATCTTCTATAACGAACGCAAATCAGCCTGCGGCGCTATTCATCACATGGGTGACAACAGAACAGGAGCGGGTGATGGTGACGACGAGTCCATTAATGTGTTCTTAGACAAAGTGCCGACTGAAATACAAAAACTGATTGTGTGCGTATCGATTCATCACGCCGAAGAAAAGAAGCAGAACTTCGGCCAAGTTCTGAACGCGTTTATACGGCTTGTCAACAAAGATACGGAACATGAAGTTACTCGGTATGACCTGAGTGAAGAAGCTGCAACTGAAACGGCCATGATTTTCGGCGAGATCTATCGCTATAACGGCGAGTGGAAATTTAGAGCCGTTGGACAAGGTTTCAATGGCGGCTTGGCCGAACTGGTCAGGATGCACGGTATTAAATGATGAGTCCATTAACCCCAATCAAAATAGTTGCTCTAGTGATTTCATGCTTGGCCTGTGGTGCATTAGGCGGCTATTACGCCGCCTCTTTTTCACCGATTCCGGCTCAGATAGCCATCGTGGATGTTCAAGCACTCGTCAAAAAGGCTATTGAAAAAAATGCGGCTCAAACAGAAGACGGCGCCAAAGCATTGACAGCACGCGTCAAAGCAACGACCGACAAATTAGTGCAACAGGGCGTTGTTGTCCTTGATGCGCAGTCCGTTCTAAATGCTCCAGAGGAAGCCTATGTCAACATTGAATAATCAACAGCCGTTAACCTTTGATCTTTTTATCGAAAGAAGCAAATCCTTCGGCCCTATTTTACTGAAACATATCAAAACCCATGCTATTACCTGGGTGCTGCTGGTTTCACTTTACGGGGTTATTCACGCCAATTACCGGCTAGCCATCAACCAAACGCCAAGCCTGCCTTATACATTATTTTTGATTTGCCTGGATGATACGGTGGAAACGGGTGGGTTAATTGCGTTTCGATGGCACAACGGCGAACCCTATCCAGATGGGTATACATTCACTAAACGGTTGCTTGCTGGTCCCGGTGATATTGTTACCAAAAAAGGTAGAGACTTCATTATCGGGGATCGCACTCTGATTGGCAAAGAAATTGGCCTCAGTCTAAAAAAACTGTTCCCTAACGATGAGTTGCACGAAGGCAAAAACACCATCCAACTCAATAAATACTTCGTCGCCGGCGATCATGAATACAGCCTGGATTCACGCTACAACCTTCTCGCATTAGTGGATAAAAAAGATGTCATTGGCCGTGCCTACCCGATTTTCTAGTCGCTTCCTTGCCGTATTGATACTGCACCTGTCGTCCTCAATTGTTTTCGCGAGAGAGGACGATTTTTTTCTTAAGGAAATTATGAAAGAACAGCAACCGAATATGAATAGGCAGTTACCCGATTGGCTTAAAACCAAACCGATGCATTTAAGTCCAGCTTTGGAAAAGATTTTTAAAGAAGGTAACAAAATAGCGAATCCAGGTTCTGATTCAAGTATTGAAGACGGCAAACGATCACTTGCGCAAGCAGTACAAGGCCGCTGGATATTTGTTTCATTCGGAATGCCCATGCACGAAATGAAAGCTGCCGCTGAAGAAGCGGCAGCAACAAAATCCGTTCTGGTATTTAGAGGGGTTGAAAAAGATCAAAACACGGGGGTTATTACCAAAAAACTGTACCCGATCGTCAAGGACATGAAACCGGTACCAAGCGCAGTCATTGATCCTACGCTGTTTACAAGGTTCAACGTCAACGCGGTGCCGACGATGGTTGAAACCGATTCAGAAGGGAAAACAAGAATAGCAAGAGGTCTACCTGGATTCGGATGGTTAAGCAAACAAGATCCCGGTGATCTAGGTCAGAAAGGCCCGATTTACGGGATTCTCGAACCTGACATGATCGAAGAAATCCAGCGACGAATGGAAAACTTGGATTGGAGCAAGCAAAAGGCAGACGCAATTGCCAATTTCTGGAAAAACCAGGATGAATTCAGTTTGCCACCGGCTGAGAAAGATCGTGAAAAAACGATCGATATGACGATTGTTTCAACGCAGGACATTTTTCACCCGGACGGAAGATTGATTATTCGTAAAGGGGACAGGATTAACCCACAAGCGATGATGCCTATGCGTCACGTCTATATCGTATTCGACGCAACCAGCAAGAAACAGGTTGAGATTGCCAAAAGGGTT